>JBCDJE010000445.1:0-4273 GCA_038748185.1 Bacteroidota bacterium | reverse complement strand
GAGGTCATGATTTTTATCAAAAAAATTATGGCTTTTTTTGAACTTTTACGCTGCCAATTTAGTAATATATTGAATTATATGTTACAACATTAAATAAGGGAAATTCATGACATTATTCTCAGAATATCAACTTGGAAAATTAACATTACAGAATCGTATTGTAATGGCGCCTATGACAAGAAGTAGGGCAATAGAAAATATACCCAGCGATTTGATGGCTACCTATTATGGGCAACGGGCTGGGGCAGGCTTAATTATTACCGAAGGAACAGCTCCTTCACCAAATGGATTAGGATATCCACGTATTCCTGGTGCATTTTCAGAAGAACAGATAGCTGGGTGGAAAAAGATAACGGAAGCTGTCCATAAAGGGGGAGCAAAGATATTTCTACAAATCATGCATGTAGGTAGGGTAGGTCATCCTGCAAACTTGCCTTCAGGAGCGGAATTAGTTGCACCTTCTCCAATAGCAGTTTCAGGAGAGATGTACACTGATACTAAAGGCCTACAACCACATCCTGAACCAAGGGAAATGACGAAAGAAGATATTTCCCATACTATAAGCGAATATGTTGATACTGCAAAAAATGCAATAGCTGCAGGGTTCGATGGTGTAGAAATTCATGGAGCAAATGGTTATTTAATAGAGCAGTTTATCAATACTGCTTCTAATAAAAGAAATGACGAATATGGAGGCAACGTAGAGAACCGTGCCCGTTTTGCCATAGAAGTTGCAAGTGCTATTGTAAAAGCGATTGGTGCTGAAAGAACAGGTATTCGTTTATCGCCTTATGGGGTTTTTAACGATATGGCGGTTTACGAAGAGCTTGATGCTACTTATGAATATTTAGCAAAAGAACTCAAAAAGCTAGAACTGACATATATCCATTTAGTAGACCATACTGCTATGGGAGCTCCTGAAGTACCACAAAGTATTAAAGAAAAGGTAAGAGATGCTTTTAGAGGTACAATTATTATAAGTGGTGGGTATGATGGAGAAAAAGCTGAAAAAGATTTGGCAGCAGGTTTAGGACACTTAGTCGCGTTTGGTAGACCTTATTTAGCTAACCCTGATCTTCCTGAACGCCTTAAGCAAAATGCTGAATTAAATAACCCTGATTTTGATACTTTTTATACTCCAGGGGAGAAAGGATATACAGATTATCCGTTTTTTAATTAAATACTTATTAATCTTTTAACTTGATTATGTCGGATAAAGACATAAAGTTGCGGACAAAATCTTATGCCTGCAATAATTTATCATATAGACCTACAAGGAACTGAACAAGAAAGATTAGAAGCAATCATAAAGAAAAATAGATTGACTAGTGAGATAGTGAAAAGAGGAAAAATATTATATAGCTACCAATCGCAGTGGGGAAAAACTGAAAGTACAATCAAATTTTTCAACGGTATGAAGTAAGCACCCACACGATAGACTGTCGTAGAAAATGTTATTTAGAAAAGGGTCAGGAAGTTGCTAAAGTGCAAACCTCGTTTGAATTTACATAGAAAACTATTTGATGGGGAGGCAGAGTCAAAATTAGTAGCGTTGCACTGTAGTGAACAAGCCCGTGACATTTACTGCTACTGACCGATAAGATAGTCTTTACATTATCTAGCTATAACTGGAGCAATAGCTGTATTAAAATGAGCAATCAAGAGCCAAAAATATACAATAAGACCTTGTGTTACCATAGCTGGAATTCTGAGATCAAAACAAGTAGTGGGTATATAATTTTTTCAAGTTTTCTATTTTGATCTATCAGTTGAACTGTGTTACTGTAGAGTATTTGAAAGTGGCTAACGCCCTTCAGTTACTAGGACAATCTCGCTTTTACAGTTGATGATAACTTGTTTATACTGTTTGATAATTACATATTCTGTTCCCTTATTGATAGGGGCAAACATTCTGTTGATGAGTTTAGCCCTTACTGCATTCAAGGCTGACATTTTATCTTTACCTTGTTTGATTTTGCGCTGGTAGTAGACCTTCAGTTCTGGATCGTGTTGTAAAGCAGCACTAGCACAGTTACTTAGTAGTGCTTTCATCCCGGAGGGTACCGCTTTAAATTAGCTGGCGAACTGATTTTCGTTTTGCCTCGAAGAATACTACCTGAGCTACGCTCAAATAGGCTACTCTTGAATAACAATCAAATTGACGGTCATTATCGAAAGCGGTGAAGTCCTGAGTGTAGATCAGAAAAGCAAAGGTTGTGATCATTCCAATTCCTATCACTGAAGTGATTAATCGGAAGTGTTTCTGTATTTGTTTATCTTCCTATAGGGTAGCTTTAGAAATATCAATACGGTGTATCCCGTACCGATCAACCAATGAAATTTCATAGCTTTTTGTTTAGAGTGAAACATTGGAAACAGAATGTAATGAAGTGCTAATCCCTTTAATAAGCCTAATGCTTAATATTCTAATCGACGCTGAGCGTTGGCACTGGTTCAATACAGAAGTAGGAGGGGCTAATTCGGGCGATAGGTCTGTTGTTCTTAGGCGACCTGCTAGTTCACCAATCTCACTTTGTTTCTTTTCATTATAGTACTTTTCGAAGCCTTGTTTTGTTCTATAAATCTAAAGGGCAGTCTGGTCGGATAGAGTTGTAAAGTATTGTAGGAGTGATTACCAAAAGTTATTGAAGAAGCATAACTTTATAGGTAGTATGACCGAACAATATGATCCTTATCAAAAGGCTATTGCTGAAAGAATGAATGGGGTTATCAAACAAGAGTTCTTTAGTGGAATTGATATAAAAGATATCAAGCTTATGGAAAAATAAAGAGTCTATAATAGGCAAAGGCCTCATTTAAGCTGCCAATTGCTTCCTTCTGAACAAGTACATCAACGACAAAAACTTAAAATGAAAACTTATAAAAAGAAAAAAGCATAGGGGTTTTCCCGATACTCTATTTGTAATATTTATCCTTGTAAATCTGTATCACTTATTTAGAACGTGACAATTACTCCATCTATCTTAGTTAGTAGTATTGTGCTCTTAGTTATGTGATTGATGATTAAATACTCGATTCAATTTTAACCTATTAATTGCTATTGTACGGTTTTTTCGGAGAATAGCAAGCTTTATTGTCCTTCCAAATTGGCGTTTTGTAATGATTTAGGCATATTAACCGACAAACACGTTGCTTACGATAAATAATATGAAATACGCTGTAGATGCGTTTACAGAAAAAAATCATTTTAGCTATATTTCAGCCCTTGAAATGTAAAAAGTCCATGGAAAAAAATATAAGTACGATCAAAAATATTTTGATTTTTATTACAGCTATTTTGCTGATATACATTTTGTACGTACTTTCTAATCTATTAATTCCTCTATTTTTAGCTTTTTTCTTAGCGCTTTTGCTCCAGCCAATTCTTGCTTGGTTTGAAAAGAAACATGTACCCTTAGGACTGAGCATGGTAGTTATTTCTGTTACTACTGTAAGTATCCTTTATCTTTTTGGTTTACTTATTTACCAAACGGGTGCTTCTCTTGTATTGCAAAAGGACGAGCTACTTTCTCAAATTACACTAAAACTCAACAACATACTCAATTGGTTTAATGGGTTAACTAGTTTACAACTATCTTCAGATGAGGCGATCAATCAATTAGTAGAAATGATCTCAGCAGATTGGTTATTGAAATCTACGGGGAACTTTGCCGAAGCTGTTGGGAATTTTTCTTCGGTTTTTTTCATGACATTATTATACTTACTTATCTTGCTAGGAAGTATTCTTAAATATGAACAATATATTCGGTATTTATCTGAGGGTACCCCTGATACCAATTTATTGAGCGGTTTTGAAAAAGTAAAAAGATCGATTGTAACCTATATAAAGGTCAAGTTTTTTATAAGTCTTTTAACAGGGTTTTCTTATGGTATTATCAGTTGGGCATTTGGGCTCAAGTTTGCTCTATTCTGGGGCTTTTTGGCCTTTATACTCAATTTCATTCCTACATTTGGTTCTATAATAGCTACTATACCACCTTTATTATTGGGGTTAATCCAAATTGATTCAACCGGAACGCTTATTTTATTATTGGTCTTTTTATTTGCTGCACAAACTACTTTCGGAAATATTTTGGAACCAAAGCTTATGGGAACAAGTTTGGCACTAAATACAATAACCGTTTTACTTGGGCTCGTTTTTTGGGGCTATCTATGGGGCGTTACCGGAATGGTACTCTCTGTACCCTTATTAGTACTTGTAAAAGTAATTTTAGAAGAAGTCTCTGGAGCTGAAATTCTTGTAAGACTCATG
>JBCDJE010000444.1:0-4278 GCA_038748185.1 Bacteroidota bacterium | reverse complement strand
GTTGGATTATGGCAATATTAGGTGTATTGGCTCTAATAGCAATAATAGTTTTTATAGAGCGATTAATATTAATAAAAAAGGCTCAGAATGATCCTCAGCCCTTACTTAATAAAGTAAATACTTCTGTACTGAAAGGTGATATTGATAGTGCAACTGCTGCATGTAGAGAGGTAACCACACCTATGGCGCGAATGCTCAATACAGGATTGACACACATAGGTTCTTCTCTCAAAAATATTGAAGCAGCTATTGAAAATGTGGGTAAAATTGAAATTTATCGATTAGAAAAAAATATTTCCATACTAGGTACTATATCGGGTACGGCTCCAATGATAGGCTTTTTTGGCACTGTAATCGGGATGATTAATGCGTTTATTGCCATTTCTCAAGAGGAAGGATCTGTAAGCCCTAAATTGCTTTCTTCAGGAATTTACGAGGCGATGATAACAACAGCAGGAGGGCTTTTTGTGGGGATTTTAGCTTATATCTGCTATAATTATTTAGTACGACAAGTATCAGAAGTAATTCATAAAATGGAAGTTACTTCTATAGAGTTTATCGACTTATTACAAAAGCCTAATTGAGTTAAGGCAATTTTTTTACACTAATAAAGTAAAAAGCAAATTATTACTGAACTCCTTAGTTTTCATCTAATTAAAGCATTATGGGCTTCCAGTCAAAAAATAAAGTAGATCCTACATTTAATATGTCTTCAATGACTGATATGATTTTTCTATTGTTGATCTTCTTTATGCTCACGTCTAACTTTGTAACCCCTTCCGGGCTTGATATAAGCGTACCTTCTAGCAAGGCATCAAAAAAAGTACTGCCTAAAATTAATGTAGGAATCGATAAAGATTTTAAATATTACGTAAACGAAGTAAATATTCCTTTGGATCTTTTAGAAGATGAGTTGCGTTTTCAATTATCTAAAGAAGAGCTTGGAGTAGTAGTTATTTCCATCGATAAAGAAGTACCTGTACAATACCTTATTAATGTAGCGGGAATTGCCACTAAGCTAAAAGCCAAAGTAACTATAGCTACCAAGCCAGAGTAAATATTCTTGACTAAAATCTGATTGCTATGTACGACATAAAAGCTGAGGAGCGTAAAGCGAGAAATATTGGAATTATTACAGGGACTATAGTATTTGCACTGCTCATTTTCTTTTTAATGAATATAGTGGTTTGGCGTCCTTCTGTTGAACCTATCGTAGATTACGGTATGGAAGTGAATTTCGGTACTGATGATTTTGGTTCGGGAGATACTCAAAGTAAGGCTCCTGCAAACCTGAATGAAAGCTTAGATGAAGCCAAACCTACACCTGAAACTATACAACCTGTGACAGAAAATGTAGAATCGGTGCAAGAAGTACAACCGGTACAAGAATCGAATGAGATAATAGAAGATACCGAAGTACCTGACCAAACAGTTGCTGCTACCGATGCACAAGTTGAAGAATCTGTTGAAGCAGTACCCGAAGAAAAGATTGAGAAAAAAGTAGAAGAGGTAAAAACAGAAGCGGAAGAAGAAAAAAAGGAGGAGCAACAAGAACAAGTAAATCCTAATACTGTACTTGGAGGAAATGGTACTGCCAATGAAAATAAACAGAATAGCAATGGGAATACCACAGGTACAGGCGATATGGGTAAAAAAACAGGTGATTTGAATGCAGAAGCCTTACTAGGAGGAGGAGGACAGGGCGGTTCTTCATTAGATATGCCCGGTTGGCAGTGGGAGTCACCTCCAGTTGTAAACGATAAATCTGCTGTTACCGGAAAGTTAGTTTTTGAAGTTAAGATTGACGATGAAGGTGAAGTAATTGATGCCCATAGGGTTTATTCAAGTATTGCAGATCGGAATGTAATTTATGCTTATAAAAAAGCAATTGAAGATTTAATTTTTGAACAAGAAAATGACTCTGTCGATCCTCCAAGAATTACTACAGGAAGGATAACCTTTATCATTCGAGCGAAATAAAATATCAGTTTACCTTTTGGAGAAGCTATCCTGAAAATACTTTAATACAGAAGTTAGAAACTACTCTTTTTTTGAACTACCAAGAAGCTATAGACTTTATGTACGCTTGCCTGCCGTTTTTTCAAAAAACAGGTAAAAAAGCATACAACCCGGGGTTTGAAAATATTTTAAAGCTATGCAAAGAAATAGGAAATCCACAAAACAGGTTCAAATCAATACACATTGCCGGAACAAACGGCAAAGGTAGTTCAGCTCATATTTTAGCAGCTATTTTACAAAGTAGTGGTTACAAAACAGGTTTATACACTTCTCCACATTTAAAAAGTTTTACCGAGCGTATAAAGGTGAATGGTAAAGAAGTAACCAAAAGTTTTATTGCTACTTGGATAAGTAAATATCAGACGCTTATCGAAAATATAAAACCCTCTTTTTTTGAAGTAACGGTAGCAATGGCTTTTGATTATTTTGTGCGCTCAAAAGTAGATATAGTTATAGTAGAAACGGGACTAGGGGGTAGGTTAGATGCTACCAATATTATACAGCCCGAAGTCTCTCTTATTACCAATATTGGTTTCGACCACATGCATATTTTGGGCAATACACTCCCCAAAATAGCTACTGAAAAAGCAGGAATAATTAAGCAAAATACTCCGGTTGTCATTAGCGAATTTGATGAAGAAACAGCAACAGTTTTTCGCAATAAAGCCAAAGAAGAACAAACCCCAATTGTATTTGCCAGCAAAACCATTGAAATACATATTCATAAGGCGGAATTTGAGATTTTAAAAGACGGTCAATTAATGTATGAAAAGCTCTCACTTTCTTTACCCGGTGCACATCAGTTAAAAAATGTAAAGGGTGTTTTACAGGTAATTGAAATACTAAATGCTAAAAAGACATTTATAATTAGCCAAAAAGCTATAAGAAAAGGATTAGCAAATGTGCAACAACTTACTGGTCTAAAAGGTCGTTGGCAGGTGTTACAGCAGCAACCACTCATTGTTTGCGATGTAGGGCATAATGAAGCCGGACTTGAAGTTATATCTAACCAATTAAAGCAAATTACTTATCGCAAGTTACACTTGGTTTTTGGAATGCTTAAAGAAAAAGAAGCAACTAAAATGTTGAAGTTACTACCTCAAAATGCTAATTTTTATTTTTGCAAGCCCGATAACAATAGAGGCTTAGAAATAAAATATTTGGTCGAAGCAGCGCAACTGCTTCAATTAAATTATCAAGCATTTCACACAGTAAATGATGCATTTAATACTGCTAAAGAAACAGCAAAGCCAGAAGATATGATATTTATAGGAGGAAGTACTTTTGTAGTAGCAGAAATAATTTAGCATTACCTGTCACAAAAAATTGCTTTTAGCAACATATGTATTTCAGGTAATGCTTCAAAATTTTGAAGAAAGACTTACTAAATCCTACCTTCTAATTGCACCAAGTCGATGAAACGTTGAACACGGTTATCCATCTCTTCTTTAGAAAGATCAACAATTCTTTCTGTACCAAACTTTTCAACAGCAAAAGAAGCTAATGCTGAACCATAGATAATAGCTTTTTTCATATTGTTAAATGAGACATCATCTGTTTTTGCCAAATATCCTATAAAACCACCAGCAAAAGTATCTCCGGCACCGGTTGGATCAAAAACTTCTTCAAGTGGCAATGCTGGTGCGAAAAAAACTAAGTCTTGTTTAAATAGCAGTGCGCCATTCTCTCCTTTCTTTATAATGAGTGTTTCCGGCCCCATTTCTATAATTTTTTTAGCTGCTTTTACCAAAGAATATTCACCGGATAGTTGTCGTGCCTCTTCATCATTAATAGAAAGAATATCTACCATTGTTAATACTTCTTTTAACTCCTGTAGTGCAGTATTCATCCAAAAGTTCATAGTATCCAACATCACAAACTTAGGTTTTTTATCTAGGCGCTCAATTACAGTTTTTTGTACCTGAGGAGATAAATTACCTAGCATTACATAATTAACATCCTGATAACTATCAGGAATAATAGGATCAAAGTTAGCGAGTACATTAAGGTCAGTTGCCAAAGTATCCCGCGAATTCATATCGGTATGGTATTTACCTGCCCAAAAGAAAGATTTTTCTCCTTCCTTAATCTGTAATCCTTCAGTATTTACGCCATGCGATTTGAGCATTTTAATATCTGATTGAAGGAAATCATCACCAACAACTGCAACGAGTTTAACGTCTTTTATGAAATAGGAAGCGGCTAAGGCGCCATAAGTAGCTGAGCCTCCAATAATTGTATCTGTCTTTCCGAAAGGGG
>JBCDJE010000443.1:0-4290 GCA_038748185.1 Bacteroidota bacterium | reverse complement strand
GTAAAAGACCCGACTTACAATAAGCAGTTGGTCGAAGAAGCAATCATCAATTATGGGCAACTCAATTAGTTGGTGCTTTCAGCAGGGCAATTGGGTATAGGTTCAATAGAAAAATTAAGTATAGAAGACTGGCAAGAAACGATTGCCACCAACCTACATGCCGTTTTCTATTTACTGAAGTATGCACTACCTATTATGAAAGAACATGCAGGAAGTAGCATAGTTATCATTGGTTCTGTTGCCGCTTATCACGCTTTTCCAAACCATCCTGCTTATACGGCTTCAAAAGGAGCTTTACAACCTTTAATCAGGCAAGTAGCTTTAGATTATGGGCCAAGAATACGTATCAATTTGGTATCTCCTGCTCAGGTAAAAACACCTTTGCTAGATGCTTCTGTAAAAGCCTTCCCAAATCCAGATGAAATTTTGCAACAAACTGCTCAAAAATTGCCGTTAAAGCGATTGGGCACTCCAGAAGATATTGCTCAGGCAGTGCTATTTCTACTTAGTGAAGATGCTTCTTGGATCACCGGAAGTAATTTCACAGTCGATGGCGGTTTTTTATCAACTTAAGGGGTTAATTTTTATATTTACTCACATTGATAAAATTTTATCAATGTGAGTAAATTGCTACAACCTAATGCATAAACAACCTACACTCAAAGACATTGCTACAGAATTAGGAGTTTCTACATCTACTGTTTCTAGGGCTTTGCACGATCATTATAGCATAGGTAAGGCAACCAGGGAAAAAGTAAAAAAACTAGCTAAACAATGGGGATTTAAGCCTAATCCTGCAGCATTGAGTCTGCTAAATAACCGAACCAAGAGCATTGGCATCATTATACCTGAAATTATTCAGCCTTTTTATGCGCTCTCTATTAGCGGAATGGAAGCCGAAGCTACAAAAAGGGGATATCATTTATTAGTTTGTCAATCTCTTGAGTCTTATCAAAAAGAATTGCAAGCCTTAAATGCACTTATCAACAGCAGAGTCGATGGTATTGTGGTTTGTTATTCTACTGAAACTACAGATTTTAGCCACATTACTTCCTTGCATGAGCAGACAGTCCCCTTGGTCTTATTTGACAGAATTATCGAAGGACTGGATACTTACCAAGTAATTTCCGATGACTTTCATGGAGCATACCTGCTCACTAAAAATTTGTTGTTGAGTGGTTATAAAAGAATTGCCCATATTACCGGACCAAAGCAGATGTCGGTTTCAAGAAACCGCCTCAATGGTTATGTAGAAGCACACAAGAAAGCAGGTATATTTCCACCCGATAATTATATAAAAGTATCAACGTTAGAAAAGGCAAGTACCAGAAAAGTTACTGAGCAACTATTGGTATTACCCAAAAAACCCGATGCTATTTTTGCCATTAACGATCCTGCTGCAATGGAGGTGATTCAGGTCTTAAAAGCTAATAATATTCGCATTCCTGAAGAAATAGCTGTCGCCGGCTTCGATAATCAACAAGTAACAGAATACCTCTCTCCTACCCTTACTACTGTTAAGCAACAGGCTGAATCGATGGGTAAAGAAGCCATTAAAATGATTGTTTCACAGATCGAAGGCAGCAAAACAACTAAAGTGCGATCATTTGAAACAAAATTAATAGTGCGAGAGTCGAGTTATCGACAGACTTAATTCGTCTTCAATAAGAAGCAAATTTTGAAACAAACTCTGATATCATTTCTCCATTTCAAAAAACAACATTAATATTGAATTAGTGATGGTTATTTACTTTTAATAATAGGTACATAACCCATTCAAAATTTACTTATTTACAAAGATGATGTTTTTGAGAAGGACTAAAAAGAGTTACTATTTTGGCTCAAAAAAAGCTAACTTCCCATCTTATAGAAACCACATAGCTTTGATACTATGTTCTTTTTTAGCTGTATTATTTCTTTTTGCAAGCTGTTCTGAAAGCAGTAAGGTAGATGATAATCCTCAAATGGCAAAGATTTTACAAGAAATCAACAATGACTTCGAAAACGGAGGAAATTTATTCGCCAACAATGCCAGAATAAAGTATTTTGACAGTTTATTGGTCAAGAATAGTAATAATTATGATGTATTGTATTTAAAGGGCATAGATCTGCTAAGGGCAGGTTATTCTGAAGAAGCTGTTAATATCTTCCATTTACTTTCCAATACTGATGAGAAGGAACTTTTACAAGGAGGAATGAACCAAAATGAGATAATGAAAACACACTATTATCTCGGGCTTAGTTATCTGAGAATTGGTGAGCAAGAAAACTGTATCCTCAATCATACTTCAGCTTCTTGCATTATCCCTATTTCCAAAGAAGGATTTCATCAGAAAGAAACAGGCTCAAGGCAAGCCCTTACTACCTTTAGTAAAATCTTAGAAGAGCAACCTGATGAATTATCGGCAAGATGGCTACTCAACATTGCCTATATGACTTTGGGAGAATATCCGGCTAGTGTTCCTGAAAAATGGTTAATTCCCCTCACTGCTTTTCAGTCCGATTATCGAATACCCAAATTTATTGATAGAGCGACTGACATTGGCTTCGATATACGAGGATTGGCTGGAGGCTTGGTCGTAGACGACTTAGATAATGACAGCTATCTTGATATTTTGGTATCTGAGTGGGGACCTACTGATTCATTACATTATTTACACAACAATGGAGACGGTACTTTTTCAGATTTAACAGAAACGGCAGGAATTTCAGCTATTACCGGAGGGCTCAACATGATACATGCTGATTATAATAATGATGGTTATTTAGATATTTTCATTCTAAGAGGTGCATGGCTAAATGAGTTTGGTAAACAACCCAACTCATTGTTGAGAAATAATGGAGATAATACTTTTTCGGATGTTACTATTTCTTCAGGTTTGCTCTCATTTCACCCAACTCAATCGGCTACCTGGAACGATTTTAACAACGATGGTTGGGTCGACTTGTTTATAGGGAATGAATCTAACGGTACAGCAGATGGGTTTCATTTTAGTGAATTATACATCAACAATCAAGATGGTACATTTACTGAATCTGCGAGTAAAGCTGGTATTCGAGTAAATATAGCCGGATTTAGGTTAACTGCTCATTATATAAAAGGAGTAACTTCGGGTGACTATAATAATGATGGTTGGCAGGATATTTATGTATCAACTGGTGTTTTTAACCGTGAGCAGAATTTTTTATTTAAGAATAATGGACTAGATGAAAACGGAGCAATAAGTTTTACCGATGTTACTAAAGCAGCTGGTTTGGATGGTAAACGCTCAACATTCTCTACCTGGTTTTGGGATTATAATAATGATGGCTGGCTTGATATTTTTGCATCAAGCTATTTTAGAGGCGAATATTATGGGAGTATTATGGATGATTTAACAAAAGAATACTTAGGGCAAAACCACAAAGCTGAAATCGGTTTTCTTTTTAAAAATAAAGGTGATGGCACTTTTGAAAATGTTAGTGAAGAAACAGGGCTTAATAAAATTCTATATGCTATGGGAGCTAACTTCGGAGATTTAGATAATGATGGCTTTCTAGATATGTACTTAGGTACAGGAAATATCGGGTTAAATACTGTTATGCCGAACAAAATGTTCAGAAATGTACAAGGAAAAGGCTTTCAAGATGTCACAACTGCAGGAGGTTTTGGCAATATTCAAAAAGGTCATGGTGTAGCCTTTGCCGATATAGATCATGACGGTGATCAAGATATACTTATTTCAATGGGTGGCGCTTTTGAAGGAGATATATACCAGAATACTTTTTACGAAAATCCTTATATGGGAAGTAAAGATGAAAAAAATTGGGTAGCGATTTCATTAAGGGGTGAAACTTCTAATAGATACGGCGTAGGTTGCAGAATTATATTAGAGGTAGAAGAGGATGGGGTACTAAGAAAAATTTTTCGTGATGTAACTTCCGGTGGAAGTTTTGGTAGTTCTCCTCTTAGACAGCATATTGGTTTAGGAAATGCTACTGAAATTAAGAGATTGGTAATACAGTGGACACACAACAACACACAACAATTTGAAAATTTAGTAGTGAATAAGTATTATACAATTACAGAAAATCAATCTTCTGTTAAGCAAACTTCATTAGAAAAAATAGATTTTAACAAGCACACACATGAGCATAAACATAAAATGTAGAGGGGCTCTATGCATAATAGATCATTATTTACAATAATTGAAGCTTTAAGAAAAATATAATTATTGATTGCCAATATTGCCCTTTCAAGGCTAATGGTGAACTTTTAAAAACTATGATCTTTGTATTCCATTAGGGATC
>JBCDJE010000442.1:0-4291 GCA_038748185.1 Bacteroidota bacterium | reverse complement strand
TAAAAAAAGGAGATATTATTCAAGTAAAACCTACCACAAGCCCTAATAATTTTAATAACATTGCTAATAATAACAATAATATTAGGCCTACTGGTAATAATGTGTTACTACCTGGCAATCAAGGTAATACAAATAATAATAAAGAGGCGATTTTACTTCCTACGCTAAATAGTAGTAATAATACTTTTAATAACCCAGCGGTTAATAACCAGAATTATAATACCACAGCAGGCAGTAATGCAGTTAATTATGCTAATAACAATACTGTAAATAGCAATGTAAGAGTGGCTAGTATTCCTACAAATAAAATTCACATTGTAGAAAGAAGTGAGGGAGTCTACAGCATAGCACGTAAATACAACGTTCAACCTAAAGATTTAATGAAATGGAATGGATTGAATAATAAATCCCTTCTCGATGTTGGTGAACAAATCTATTTAGCTCCTGATATGGCACCTCCTATTAAGCATGAAGTAAAAAAGGGGGAAACACTTTATAGGATTTCTAAAAAGTACAGTGCTGAAGTAGGTGATATTATCGCGTGGAATCAACTAACTGGTACAGATATACAAACTGGGCAAACATTGTTTGTAAGTGAACCTAACTTTACAAAAACGACCAACGATGTGAGTACATCAGGTTGGCAACAAACAAGTACTTATTATAATAATCCTGCAACCAACAATATTCAAGGTAACCAAGTTTATTCATCTACTCAAGGTAATACTAGTAACTTTAACCAGACAGCTGTAAATACGCAAAATAAAGTAAATACCAATACAGCCCTTGATCAGAGTGCGCTTAATATGCCTACAGCTGGTTACCATATAGTGAAACCTAATGAAAATATTTATGAAATTGCTGCAAGAAATAAAGTAAAGGTTGATGATATAAGAAAATGGAATAATATCCAGTTAGGAACAAGCATTAAACCTGGCGATAGACTTATTATTGATCCTGCAATTGCAGGAGGTGCAGGAAATAGTAACTTCAACAATGTAGCCGTAAACCCTAGTATGAATAATACAGCTAATAGTAATCTTTTAGCTCCCGCAACAGAAAGTAATAACAATTTTTTACAACCAGCAGTAAATTCCGGTAGTAACAATTTGTTACCATCAAATAATCAGAATACCGCAGGTACAGTTTTTCATGTGGTTAAAAGAAATGAAAATCTATTCAGCATTGCTCGCAATTATGGGGTTCAGGTTTCACAAATAAAAAGATTGAGTAATAAAGCCAATAATGAAGTTGCTGTTGGTGAAAGATTGAGAATTAAATAGACTTTAAAATTATTGAATTTAGCCCTCCATCTATATGAGAGGGCTTATTTTTTGTATTTTTCTACGATATTCTTAGTAAGTAATTCGTAAATCTCTTTTTTATTTTTTTCTTCAGAAAGTACTTTTAAGTGTGCAGAGATAGTATTAAAATCTTTCCTGTATGCAGGGCCGGTTTGTGCACTTTCAGGACCAATTTCGAAAGCTTTTTCTGTAGTTTCTTTTACCAAATTAGCTAGTATATCAAAAGCTATACGCTCTTTTGTTAAAATCTCTTTGCTTAAAGTAAATAAGTAATTTGTAAAGTTACAGGCAAAAACTGCTGCTAAATGAAGTTTCCGTCGCTTTTCAGAATTCATCTCATAAACATGATCAGAAATACTTTGTGAAATGAGTTTTATTACTTCCAAGCTTTGTGTATCTGATGCCTCAATACAAACAGGAATATTTTCAAAGTGTACTTGCCTATCAAAACTAAAAGTTTGCAAGGGGTATAAAATACCAGTTCTATAAAAATGAGTTGAAAGTATAGATAGAGGAACAGTTCCTGAAGTATGAAGAATTAAGCTATTTTTAGGAAACACTATTGTATTGGGTATTTCAGCAATAATATCATCGGGCACAGCAATTATAAAAATGTTGGCTTCACTGCCGGAAAGATCTGTTTTGTTAGTCGGTTTACCCTGCTTTATTTTATTTGTGACTTTTAGTGCAGACGATTTATTTCTACTATAGACTTCAAATATAGTGAAGCCTGCTTTTGTAAATGCTTGGGAAAGGTGCCAAGCCACTCTACCTGCACCAATGAAAGATATTTTATATTCCATAAGTCAATTAGTATACAAAATAAATAATCTCTGAAAGGCTTTAATTGCCATTTACATTCAGCCAAGGTCAATGCTAAATTGTACTTTTTGTATTTAATTTTTACTTTTATCGCTATTATATAGCATTTGCTTAAAGAAATCAATTTGAATAACCCCTTAAAAGTTTTCTAATCTTTTTTTAACACACAATGGCGATCAGATCAGGGTTTACAAGTAAGTTTGGCTTTGTTGCAGCTGCAGCAGGTTCTGCAGTAGGATTGGGGAATATTTGGAAGTTCCCTTTTGAAGTTGGTGAAAACGGTGGCGCAGCTTTCGTTTTAATTTACCTTACCTTTTGTTTTTTACTCTGTTTTCCGGTAATGGTTACAGAAATTGCTATTGGGAGAAAAACTCAGTTGAACCCTGTTGGAGCGTACAAAGCTTTAGGCTATAAAAAATGGTCTTTTTTAGGACTACTTGGTATTTTAAGTGGCTTTCTCATATTATCATTTTACAATGTTGTTGCAGGGTGGGCATTCGGCTATTTTATTGAAATGCTTTCGGGTAATTTTGGTATTGGTACTCAATTTGGCGAATACACAAAAGAAGTCGGTAAAGTAGGGCTTTATGGGTTTATCTTCATGGGTGCCACTGCTTTTATTGTATCAAAAGGTGTTTCTGGAGGAATTGAGAGGGCGGCTAAAATTCTAATGCCTACGCTTATTGTGATTATTATTTCTTTGGTTGTTTACTCCCTTACACTACCTAATGCTATTGAAGGACTCAAGTTTTATCTACTCCCCGATTTTACAAAAATCTCTTTCCCAGTAATATATAGTGCTCTGGGACAAGCATTTTTTTCTCTTTCTTTAGGAATGGGAGCATTAATTACCTATGGAAGCTATGTTGGTAAAAATGATAATGTTATTACTTCGGCTGCACTTATTACATTGGCTGATGTAGGTATTGCATTTATTGCAGGACTTATGATGTTTCCATTAGTCTTTTCACAAGGGCTTTCAACTGATGGTGGTCCAGGACTTATTTTCGTTACCCTACCTGGAGTATTTGAAACTTTAGGCCCTATTCTGGGAATTGTAATTGGTTCGCTTTTCTTTTTATTACTCTCGTTTGCAGCACTTACCTCTACAGTTTCTTTACTTGAAGTACCAGTTGCTTACATAGTAGATGAATATAACATTAGAAGAAATAAAGCTGTTTGGCTTATTGCTTTACTTATTTTTGTTATAGGCATTCCTTCTTTATTATCAAATGGCTATTCGGGAGTATTATCCAAATTTATTACCTACATAGGAGATGACAATGCTACAAGTTTTATGAGTCTTGTAGAACATATCGCCAATGATAGTTTCTTACCACTTGGAGGCTGTTGTATTTCATTTTTTGCTGCTTATGTTTGGAAACGGGAAAATCTTTTTGCTGAAGTATCACAAGGATACCCAGGCTTTAGTACTTCAATTGTTGGAAAGTATATTGATTTTTCTATAAGGTTTTTATGCCCAATTATATTGGGGGCTTTATTTATGCTTACTGTATTAGATCGCTTTTTTGGAATATCTCTAATTGGTTAGTTAATAGGCAAGTGCTTAAGATACTTTATCCATTTACAAGTTTTATAATGGGTTAGTCAAAAGTTTTCTTGCCATTCATTACTTCAAGTGAGAACGCCATAAACATTCTATTCCTTTCACAATCGTAAACCATCATACTCTTCTTTAAGCTGTTAATTGCTTCTTCAAATCTTTGCATATTAAATAGCTTTACGGCCTTATTATAATATTGTAAGCCTGCAAGTTGAAAAAGATTAACTTCTCTATCAATATTTACTTTCGATAAGAAACCTTCATTCTCGCTATGATTACTTGCTTTGTAAGTTGCAATCCGTTTATTTATATATTTTTTTTCCCAAATAAAACCGTGATAAGGATCGGTAGGCTCAATTAAAACTTGTTTTTTTTCAAGGTTTACTAATATATAAATATGATAGTTTGTTTCTCTTATGGTATATTTATATCCTAATTTTTCAAGAAAATAAGCATACAACAAAGTACTAGTTAAACAATCATATTTTTTATTATTAATGGTTTCAGAAAAATTACTTAATTGCTCATAACTCTCTAAATAACTTACCGCAATTTTTCTATTCAGCCTTCTTAAGTTAATCATGGAATTTCCACTCTTTCT
>JBCDJE010000441.1:0-4295 GCA_038748185.1 Bacteroidota bacterium | reverse complement strand
CTGGATTTTTTATTATTCAAGCAAAAGATCAGTATGAGGCTAACAAGATAGCACTTTCTTCTCCACATTTAGGTTTATATACAATTGAAGTAAGACCTATAGCATATCCAAAAATGTAATAAGCTTTGGTAAAGGAAAACGAACAATTAGTAGAACAGCTTTTCCGTAAAGAATATGGGAAATTATTAGCGATTTTAACTCGTCTATTTGGTCCTCACCATATTCAATTAGCAGAAGATATTGTTCAGGAAACGCTTATTTCAGCACTAAATACTTGGAGCACAGCAGGCGTACCCTCAAATCCTACTGGTTGGTTAATACAAGTTGCTAAAAGAAAGGCACTTAATGAATTGAAGCGCAATAAAATGATACAAAAGCATCGTGATTCGGAAGCTTTAACTCACGAGTTAAGTGATGAAATTGGCTCAGTTTTCCTCAACAATGAAATTCGAGACAGTCAACTTCGGATGGTTTTTACTTGCTGCCATGCTTCCTTAGATGTAAAATCGCAAATTGCACTCACTTTAAAAACACTTTGCGGATTTGGTGTAAAAGAGGTTGCCAATGCTTTACTTACTACAGAATCTACCATTAATAAAAAGTTATATCGAGCTAAAGAAAAAATCAGAAATTCTCAAATTCCATTTAGTATCCCTCAGGGTAATGTTTTAAAGAAAAAATTAGATACAGTGAGTTTAACCTTGTATTTGCTCTTTAATGAGGGATATAATTCAACTGCTGGAGAATCTGTTATTAGAAAAGAATTATGCTTAGAAGCTATTCGCTTAGTTAAGTTATTGGTTGATTATTTCGATGATAATCACAAGATATGTGCTTTGCTTTCACTTATGTGTTTTCATACAGCCCGGTTCGATGCTCGAATTGATAATAAGGGTGCAATCATTCTTTTTGAAGACCAAGATAGGAATCTTTGGAATAAGGATTTGATTAATATCGGAATGCATTACCTAAAAAAATCAATTTATGCTAGAAGTGTCTCATCATACCATATAGAAGCACGGATTGCTGCAGAACATTGTATGTCGGATAGTTTTGAGCAAACCAATTGGCAATCGATTTATGATCAATATATGCTTTTAGCAAAACTAAAGCCTAATCCTATTATAAAACTCAATTTGGCGATTATTCAAAGTAAACTTCAAAGTATAGAAGTATCTTTATTAGAATTAGAAAAACTTGCCAAAAAGGAAGAACTAAAGGATTATCATTTACTACCAGCTACTCAAGGTATCTTCTACATGAAATTAAAGGACTACCAAGAGGCTATAGCGTTTCTTACTAAATCATTAGCCTTAAAGCCTTCAAAAAGAGAAAGTATTTTTATAAAAGATAAAATAGTTATTTGTAAAAAACTACTCTCAACAAACTAATATTATTGAGAGTAATATGTGACTTACCAAGGTTGTCCATCGCCTTTTTCACAATAGGAGACCAAGCTTTTTACAAAATGTTCCCAGCCTTGTTTTGTCATCTCAAATGGATCTTGTCCTTTCCATTTATCATCAAAGTCAACATGAGAAAAAATTACATTACAGCCGTTTTCTGATTGAGAAATTTCAGTAACGATTTTTGTTTTTAACCATGCAGGGTTCGCATTTTCTGTGCACTCCCAAACTACTTTTTTGTTTGGGACAAGGGTTTCAGTTTGGAATCCCATTTCTACAATTGTGCCTTCTTTATTAAACTTCAGCAAAGAAGTGTTACCTTCTGATTCTCCTACTACACAATCTTGTGACCACCAGCTACTTATGCCCTTTGTGGTTGCTACAGCATTATAAACTTTTTCTGCTGTAGCATTAATTTGTATATTATGTGAAATATCCATTTTTAATAATTTTTAGTGATGATTTATTTAATTGACAATTGAGGAAGCCGAAATAGGACAGGCTTTGGCAAATAAAGAGCAAGTATGTAAAAGCAAAGCTTTATTTTTAGGCATAAAAAAATACTTGTCAAGTTTTCGGTTGCTACCTCAATTACATCTACAGTTCTTTGTAATAAAAAAGACGATGAATTTCAAAGATTTACACAAGCAAGAAAAGCCTCTACTACTTTGTAATGTATGGGATGTAGCCAGTACGAAGGTTGCCGAAAAATTAAATTTTCAAGCCCTTGGGACGTCCAGTGCTGCCATTTCGAACATGTTAGGTTATGCAGATGGAGAAGGTATTACCTTTTCTGAGCTACAATACATGGTTCAGCGCATTATGAAACATACATCACTGCCTTTATCGGTTGATGTAGAAGCAGGTTATGGTAGGGATGTAGCGACTATTGTAAAAAATATCAAAGCATTAGCCAAGCTTGGTGTAGTAGGAATTAATATCGAGGATAGCACTGTAGAAAAAGAAAGAAAATTACTGGTAGCAGAATCATTTTCCAAAATACTTTTGGCGTTAAAGCAGCAACTTGAAAAAGACAATGTACCTATTTTTCTGAATGTAAGAACAGATACTTTTTTATTAGGTCCTCCAAATCCGATCGATGAAACAATAAAGCGTATTCAACTTTATGAAAGAGCAGGCGCGGATGGTATTTTTATTCCTTGCATTGAAAAAGAAGAGGATATTAAAAATGTAGTAACCAATACGAAGTTGCCCACCAATCTAATGTGTATGCCCAATTTGCCAAACTTTGAGCGACTAAAAGTATTAGGTGTTAAACGTATAAGTATGGGTAATTTTCTATTCGATAAATTACATAAATACTTCGAAAAGGAGTTAAATGAAATTGCTATTCAACAATCTTTTAATCCCGTATTTTTATAATGCACATTACCGATAAAGAAAAAATCACCACGTATTACCAAGCCTTGTTAGATAGAAAACAAAGTTTTGTCGGGATTTTTTATGTGGCAGTAAAAACGACTTCTGTTTTCTGTATTGCGACTTGTAGAGCTAGGAAACCTAAATTGGAAAATGTGATATTCTACACCACATTTAAAGAAGCGCTAGCTCATGGGTACCGGCCTTGTAAAGTTTGTAAGCCTACTGAAAATGCTAACGAGGCACCTGAGCAAGTAAAAGTCGCCATAGGGTTAGTAAAAGATAATCCGAAAGAAAAGATTACCGATTACTACATGCGTAAAAACAACTTGAGTCCAGAGTTCATTCGCAGGTGGTTTAAGAAAAATTACAATATAACCTTTCATGCATACCAAAGGATGTATCGCATAAATACCGCTTTTAATGAATTAAAAGAGGGAAAAAGTGCTACAGCTACTGCATTCGATACGGGGTACGAGTCATTAAGTGGGTTTGGATATACGTTTAAGAAGCTGGTAGGGAAATCGCCTCAAAAAAGTGTAGGGCAGGCCATTATTTTAATAAATCGTTTTACTACGCCACTAGGTCCTATGTTTGTTTGCGCTACTGAAAAAGGAATTTGCCTATTGGAATTTGTTGATAGAAAAATGCTTGAAACGGAATTTAAAGACTTACAAAGATTGCTCAATGCCAAAATTATTATTGGAGAGAATGCACATATCCAGCAAGTAAAAAAAGAACTCATCGAATATTTTAATATTGAGCGGAAAGACTTTGAAGTAGCGCTTCATACACCCGGCACCGAATTTCAAAATTTAGTTTGGAGCAGCCTAAGGGTAATTCCTTATGGGGGCACATCTACTTATAAAAAACAAGCGGCATTAGTACGCAAACCAAATGCAGTTAGGGCTATGGCAGCTGCGAATGGACATAATAGAATTGCTATTGTTATTCCTTGCCACAGAGTAATAGGAACAAATGGAGATTTAATAGGTTACGGTGGAGGAATTGAACGGAAGCGTTGGTTGCTTGAACATGAAAAAAGAAACCTTTCTAAAATACATAATTCAAGTAATACTTAACGAAGCATGATAGTAGAAGATATACAGTTATATAGCCCATTAGAAAGATTAATCGAGTCTTGTATGCTAATTGACTCTGATAACCTAACACATTATATTCCTTTAACAGTAGGTTATCCTGAAGTCACTACTGAATTCATAATAATTTTAGCCGGACATTTTAATTTTGCCTATAAAGGAAAATTAAGTAGTATAAATGAAAGTTGTTTTTTTAGTTTAATAGATAAACTCAGCTTAATTATTCCTTCTAAAAAACTGCGAATAATAAGAATGGTATTCCGCCCTTTGGGTGTTTATCCATTAGTGAGATTGTCAGATGTTGCTGCAAAAGAATGGACTACTATGCCGCTTTTTCCAGCTAAAGATATATTTGGTAGTGCTATTTTAGACTTAGAATCAATACTGTACTCTCTAGATAATAAGTATG
>JBCDJE010000440.1:0-4303 GCA_038748185.1 Bacteroidota bacterium | reverse complement strand
CAAAAATATCGATTATGCTCTTCTTAACGCAGTAATATTTTATGAGAGTAATCTTCAAAGAAATAAACATGCCCTGCCTATTTTCAATCACTCTATTGCTTTAGAAAAAGCTTCCTTTGAGCATTCAATAGATATGGTTAAAAGAAATTTTGTAAACCATGTGAGTAAAGTAAAAGGAAAGAAAACGATGAGCGATCGCTTAGCACTTGTCGGATTGAAAAACATATATGCAGCAGAGAACATAGCCCTTTCATATGTATTGGCTATGAATGAGAATGAGGCATATTATCCGCCTTCACAAAATGGAGGGTATTTTAGCAGAGAATACAAAGGTGAGGCTATTGAGCCCATGTCGTATTTGCAAGCTGGTAGGGCAGTAGTAAAACAGTGGATGGACTCTCCACCACATCGTAAAAATTTATTAGGTAAAGATTCTAAATATTTAGGTTGTGGGTTATATCTTGATACCTCAAAAGATACCGATAAACCACCTATGTTTAAAGCTACTCAACTATTTTCATCAGCTGATACCGATTATGAAATATTTCCCATGAGTATAAAGTACCAATAAAAAAGGGGCATGCTAAAAGCAAACCCCTTTGTCTGGCTGTCACTGTCTTTATTAGCTGAAAAAATTAATTTACCGCTACAACCAGATATTTTGAAGAATTCCAGAATTTTTCCGGATCCGTAATTATCAAGCTTGAAATATCATCACTTTCCTCAAATTTGTAAGAATCATTTGGGTGTGTTGTGATAAGTTGAGGCTTTTTACCAGCGATTTCGAAACTTGTAGTTTCTGTAATGTCTACCTCATTAAATGCAGAAGACTCATAGTTTCCTGTAAATTGTTTCGACTTACCTAATCCTAAGAATCCACCCTCTTTCGATAAAACCTTTTCATCAACTAACTTTTTAACTGTACCAAATGCATAGTAAGCAGTATTTAGAACTGTAGTCTGCTGTTCTATTACCTCATTATTCTCATTAATCATCGCATCTTTTTCCTCATTTGCAGCAGTTAATGAATTAACATTTGCATTGAGTTCTTCAACAGTAAAGTTGAGTTGTTCTAGGTCTTCTTTTAGCGTTACAATTTCAGTGTCTTTAGACTCAATTTGCACCAAATACTCTTCTTTTAATTGATCTAAAGATTTCTTTAGCTTAGAATTCTGATACCATGCGCCTTTCAATTTCTTGTCAAGCTCAGTTATTTTTTCCTTGTTCTGTTGCATAAGGTCATTTATTATCTGAATATCTTCAGTAACTCTATCTCTAACACTTTTATCAGGAGATTCTGAATTAATCTCAATGCTAGATTCACGACTCCTTATTTCATTAAGGTTGGTGCTGATATCATTAAATGTTTGCATGTAATCAGCTAAAAGCGAATCAGACTCATATGTTTGAGAAAGTAATTCTTGATTTTTTGATCTTAATAATTCCGCTTCTTGTTCCAGCTTTTTATCCTTACACGAAAAAAAAGTAAGTGTAACGAAAAAAATAATTGCTAACTTCTTCATAATTTTAAATTGTTAGATGTATATAATTTTTTGTATTAATTCACGTGTTTCAATTTTGTATTAAAAAACTCGTACCATCTTTTAAAATTAAGGGAAAGGCTCTTTGCGGCGCATATAGAAGCTTTTTATCAAAATTAAACAGTAAGGGATGGTATATTTTTTTGCGTAGTCATCTCTCAAATTGTGGAAATTATCTACAAAAGAAAGAGTACATTTATATTTTGTCTAGTGAAGATACCGAAGGTGAGATGTGTTTATAAGCTTGCAGAACAATGGAGGTTGTACAAATTTTAATTTAAAAAATTGGGTGTGTTTGAGATAATGTAACCAAGTGAATGTATTTTTAGACAAGATTTAAGTTATTAAATTTTTTTATGTCTTTTACTAACAAAACCTTTTCATATAGTTTCCCTACTAATATTCGATTTGGAGTAGGGGTATCTTCAGAAATTGCCGTCCATTTAAAAGCTCAAAAACTTCGAAAACCACTAATTGTAACCGATTCGGTAGTATGCGAACTTCTATTTTTCGATAAAATATGTAATGAATTAAAAAGTGCCGGCATTATTCCGGAAGTATTTTTTGATGTTCAGAAAAATCCACTAAAAAGCGATGTGTACAAAGGGGATGACGCTTACAAAAAGGGAGATTGCGATTGTATTATTGGCATTGGTGGAGGTGTTGCCTTAGATGTTGCTAGAGCAATTGTACTTAGAATAAATCATAGAAAAGATTTATTCGATTACGACGATTTATTGGATGGGTGGAAACTTGTAACAGAAGAAGTTCCCTATTTTATTACAGTACCAACTACTGCCGGAACAGGTAGCGAAGTTGGCAGAAGTGCAGTCATCTCAGAGGATGGTACCCATAGAAAGCGGGTACTGTTTTCGTCCAAGTTAATAGCTAAACAGATATTTGCTGATCCTGCACTTACAACTGATTTACCACCACTAGTTACTGCTTCTACGGGTATGGATGCACTAGCTCATAGTGTGGAGGCATTTCTTGCCAAAGGATTTCATCCCATGGCTGATGGTATCGCTTTAGAAGCAATTAAACTAATTGGGGAAAGCTTAGAGCATGCAGTACTTAAGCCTAATATGGAGGTAAGGAGCAAAATGTTAATCGCTTCATTAATGGGTGCCGTGGCTTTTCAAAAAGGCTTGGGAATTATTCACTCATTGGCACATCCGCTTTCTACTTTAATAGATGCGCACCATGGGACTGCCATTGCTGTAATGTTTCCACATGGATTGGCGTATAATTTTTCTGGTAATGAAAAAAAATACGAGCGTTTGGCTGAAGTACTTAAAATATCAGGTTCTAAAGGAGTGGGAGAAAGCCTAATGGAATATATTAATGAAAAAAATAAACTATTTAGTTTACCTTCAAAGCTCCATGAAATAGGAGTAGTAAATAGCCATATAGAAAAACTCTCTCAATTGGCATCACAAGATTTTTGTTTGCCTTGCAACCCAGTTGAAGCTACAAAAGAAGATTTTATAAAGATTTATAACACAGCTTTATAATGCTCTAATGCCACTTTTGGCGAAAAAAAAATGTAAATTATAGAGGTAAGCCGAGCTTTTCTTAATAATAAGTAAAATAACAGTTATTTATAGATTGTAGAAATAAGTCTGTGGTTTAATAATTAATCAGCTAATTTTAATTCTTTTATTCATACTTGTGTTATAATGACGGGCGGGTTATTAAGTAAAATTTAAAGTGAAGATTCTTAAACGTGATCCTTTTGGTAATATCATACTACTCAAACGGGTAATAATTGGTGTGGTTGGGGCATTAACCTATGTAAGGTTTACATTAGTGAATTCGCTCAAAATAAGTGGAACAGAACATTTAAGTGCATTGCCAGCTAATAATGTACTTTTTCTTTCAAACCATCAAACATATTTTGCGGATGTAATTGCTTTCTATCATATTTTTTGCAGTGTGAAATGGCGGTTTAAAAATACCATTAATTATCCCTTTTATTTGCTAGTTCCCAGAGTGAATAACTACTATGTAGCTGCTGAAGAGACTATGAAAGACAGTGGTCTTATTCCAAAAATATTGAGTTATGCCGGGGCTGTAACTATTCGTAGGTCTTGGAGGGCAAAAGGGAAAAATGTAGATAGGGGTGTAGATAGGAGTGCTTTTGATAAAATTACGAAAGCGCTTCAGCAAGGGTGGGTTGTAAGTTTTCCTCAAGGTACTACCAGCCCTTATGCACCAGTAAGAAAAGGAACAGCTCATCTTATTAGATTGAATAACCCTATTGTAGTGCCAGTGGTTATTAATGGTTTTAGAAGAGCATTCGATAAAAAAGGGTTATTTTTTAAAAAAAGAGGAGTAAAACTAGAAGTGAATTTTAAACAACCTATCCATTTCTCAGCAGAAATGTCGGCTGATGAAATAGTGGATATTATTAGAAAAGAAATTGAGCAAGAAGACATTACAACTGGTAAGCAGCAAGCACAATAATTACTTGCTGCTTGCCTGAAGGAATTACTTCTTCCGTCCAAGAATTACAATATTTAATTCGTTTTCAAAAGCATCCATTAGCCTATCCATAGTCTTATTAATTTGCTTGTCTTTCAAGGTTTTTTCAGCATCGTGCAAAATAAAACTTACGGAGTAAGACTTTTTTTCTTCACCTAGGTTTTCTCCTTCATAAATATCAAAAACATTAATGCTTTTAAGTATTTTTCTTTCTGTTTTCTTAGCTACTTCCTTTATTTGTGAAAATTGCAAAGAGGCATCCATTATTAACGATAAAT
>JBCDJE010000439.1:0-4310 GCA_038748185.1 Bacteroidota bacterium | reverse complement strand
ATTTGGTATTTCCCCTTCAAGTGCTTGATCATCAATTTCTAGTGCAACTACACAGCCAGTAGTTTGATCTACTGTTACTCCTTCCCATGTTTTTACCTCATCATTTACATTCCACGGTCGATTCCACTTATGTCCATTGGTTTTTAAACGAAGATTATTGAGTGCATCTTCATCATTTTTATCACAAGAACCTGCAACCCATAAGGTGACAGGGCGACTGTATAGAGTTAAGTTTGGAACATTTGGATGCGTAGAATGAAAAACATAAGTGCCTTCATCATCAAGTGCTGCATTAGCGATCTCTTTTTTACTTTCGTTAGTAGGTTCATTTAGGTCAACTCCATCTTTAAACCATTTATAGTTAGCAGGAGGAGCAATATTTACATCAATTTCATAGCTAATTTCTACTGCTTGGTTTTCGACTAAAACAATCCGACGCGCTATCCCTACTGAATCTTGTGGAAAATAAAGTTGTCCATTTACGTCTAAAATATAGTTGATATTGTTAGGTAAAAAATCCTTAAAAGTAAGTTTATTATTTTGAATGTATAGTTCAGTAAGGAAAGGAGGTAATTGCCAGTCATCAGGTAACTCATCTATATTATTTCCAGATAGGTCCAGCTCTTCGAGAGATTGAAAATTCATGAAATCAACTGAAAGTATATCATTAATTTCATTATCTCTAATTATAAAACTAAACAAATTAGTAAGTCGATTATTATAAGAAGCGGGGATGCTGCCTTCGAATAAATTGCCAGATAGGTCAAAATCAGTGATATTGATTGTAACATCATCGAGTGAAGGCAATGCTCCAGTTAGCTGGTTTCCCGATAAATATAAGATTCTTAAGTCATTAAACCCTATTAGTTGGTTCGGTAATTCTCCGGTAAGTTGGTTATTATTTAGATTTAATGTCCTTAATGTTTTAAGCTCCCAAAGTTCTCTTGGAATATTTCCTGTAAGCTGGTTATCAGATAAATTTAAAACTTCTAATTCTCCAAAGCACCCAATAGAAATAGGAATTTCACTTGTTAGACCAAAACCACTCATATTTAAGTGAGTAATCTTGTTTTGGTCAGCAGCATCAACTAAGACTCCTGGTAAATCAGCAATAGGCTTATTGAAATCCCATGTTGTTTGCCCCCCCGGAAATTGAAAAACCCCTGAGTTGGTCGGGGTTTCTACGGCATTTAACTTAGCTAGTTCTACCAATACATCTCTATCTTGTATACAATTAACAACTTGTGAAAAAGATATATTAGAAGAAAGTATAAGATATAATAAAAAGGTAATGCAGAAAATATATCTCGACAATTTTATTGTTGTATGAATTGGTTGAAAAGATTGGTTCACCATATATATTGTTAGTATGATTTTCAAAAAAGTATGGACTACATTCAAATCAAATCATTTTGTTATTTTTTTTGTGAAATCTGAATGAACAGAACGTATACGGCATTTCAAAAAAAAGGTAATATTTAATACTACTTTCCAAAAATACAGAATGGTATGGTTAAAATGTAATTGAATTGTACATGGTTCACTTAATAATTATTAATAAATATGTAATCTCATTTTCCATTGCTCCATATATCTTCTTATGACTTAGCAAAAAATAATCCCCTTTTTGTATAGATATATTTAGTGATTAGTACAGAAACTTACAGATATATTTTTAAGTAAGTTTTGCATCTAAAGTAAATTGTATAATTTTATTTTGCTTTATACCCTTTCTCCAACTCTAGTAGCTAGAAGAGTTAAGTTAAGTTCTTCAGATATTTGAATTATTTTAGTAGCTATGTACAAGCAATGGATCATAAAAGAAGTACCCAAAGAAGAAGATATAGCATCGCTTTGTTCTGAAATTAATATAAGTAAACCTTTAGGTAGAATTCTGTATCAAAGGGGAATAGATACTTTTGAAAAGGCTAAAGCTTTCTTTAGACCTAAACTTGAAGACCTTCACAGTCCTTTCTTAATGAAAGATGTAGAAAAGGCAATTGATAGAATATATACAGCTATTAATAGTAGTGAGAAAATACTGATTTATGGTGATTATGATGTTGATGGTACCTCAGCTGTAGCTTTTGTCTATTCTTTTCTGCAGA
Organism: Bacteroidota bacterium; assembly: GCA_038748185.1. Classification (GTDB taxonomy): domain Bacteria; phylum Bacteroidota; class Bacteroidia; order Cytophagales; family Flammeovirgaceae; genus Chondrinema. The sequence goes on along the minus strand of JBCDJE010000439.1, from coordinate 2,202 downwards.
ATATTTATCCAAATATTGATTATTATATCCCTGATCGCTACCAAGAAGGCTATGGTATTTCCACAAGAGGAATTGATTACGCAATACAAGAAAGCTTTAAATTAGTAATTGCACTAGATTGTGGAATTAGAGCAGTTGAAAAAATAGATTATGGCAATTCAAACAATATTGATTTCATAATTTGTGATCATCACAAACCTGGAGATACTTTACCAAATGCCTTTGCTATACTCAATCCTAAACAAACTGACTGCGAGTATCCTTATAAAGAACTTACAGGTTGCGCAGTAGGCTTTAAGCTTATGCAGGCTTATGCCATAAAGTATAATATTGATCTTGAAAATGTGTACAACTACCTCGACTATGTAGCAATAAGCATCGCTTGTGATATTGTTCCTATTATAGACGAAGGCAGAATATTAACAAAATTTGGATTAATCCATTTAAACGAAAATCCTAAGCCTGCATTTAAGGCTTTAAAAGAATTTGCCAGTCTGCCAAAAAAATTGAATGTAACTAATTTAGTTTTTGGTATAGGTCCCAGAATTAATGCTGCCGGAAGGATTTCACATGCCAACCAAGCAGTAAAGCTACTTATTAGCGATAATGAGGAACATGCTTTGGAAGCAGCCAAAGTTATAGATAAAAAAAACATTACCAGAAAAGCCTATGACGAACAGACTACTGCCGAAGCGTTGTCTATGATAGCTTGCGGTGGGGCAAGCTTTGGTAAAACAACAGTTTTATTTAAAGACGATTGGCACAAGGGTGTTATTGGTATAGTTGCTTCAAGGTGCATAGAAAAATATTATCGCCCAACAATAATAATTACAGCTTCTAATGGTAAAGCAACCGGCTCTGCTCGCTCAGTAAAAAACTTCGATATTCACCAAGCAATAGCGGCTTGCTCAGAACATCTACTCCAATTTGGAGGGCATAAATATGCGGCTGGTATTACATTGGAAATAGATCAAGTTCCAGCATTTGCTCATCAATTTGAAAAAGTAGTAAGCGAAACAATTTTACCAGAACATTTAACACCACAAATCGAAATAGATACACATTTAGAACTCGACCAAATTACTTGGAACTTCTTCAATATAATTGAGCAGATGGCTCCGTTTGGGCCCGAAAATTTAAGACCTGTCTTTCTTTCTGAGGTAATTTGCGATTATGGAAAATTACGAATTTTAAAAGAGCAACATCTAAAAATGGTATTGAGACAGCAACACAGTAAACAATACTTTGATGCTATTGCTTTCAACTTTGCCGAGTATACTAAGGAAATAAAAGCAGGTGAGCCTTTTTTTATTTGTTATACTATTGAAAAGAATGAATATCAGGGTAAAACAACACTACAATTAATGATAAAAGACATAAAAACCCGCTTAGACAACCATTAATGCTACATTTGATATTTATGAAAATAAAAAAGACGCCACTTATCTTTTCATATTTTATTTTCTTATTTCTTTCTTGTGAAAGCCCTCAGGAAAAACAAGCAGCTTTTGCACCTCAACCTACTTCGGGAACAAAAGTTTTACAACAAATAGCCAACCTGCTTGAAGAGCCTAAAATGACCGGAGCTTCACTTGGTATATTTGTAGAAGCCTTGGACTCGCCAAAAGTATTAGTAGAGTATATGCCGGATTTGTCATTGGCAACAGCCTCTACTATGAAAGCAATCACTACTGCTACAGCATTACAGATTCTTGGAGCAGATTTTCAATTTAAAACCAAAATTGCCTATTCCGGTACTATTGATGAAACTGGTACATTAAATGGTAACCTTTATATAATAGGTGGAGGCGATCCTACTTTTGGCAGCGACAATATGCCCTCTTTAATGGATTTTCTTGCCAACAGAATTTTAGAAAAAGGAATAAAAAAAATTTCTGGACAACTCATTGGTGATGCTTCAGTATTCGATAGCCAACTGATTTCGAACACCTGGATTTGGGAAGATATAGGAAATTATTTTGGAGCTGGTCCTTCCGGATTATCAATTCATCAAAATCAATACAGTATATATTTTAAAACTGGGGCTAACATTAATGAGCCTACTAGTATTGTAGAAATTGCTCCCAATGTAGAAGGATTACAAGTTATAAATGAAGTAGTAACTGGAAAAAAAGGAAGTGGTGATAATGCTTATATTTATGGGGGACCATTTAGTAACGATAGAATTGTAAGAGGAACATT
>JBCDJE010000438.1:0-4332 GCA_038748185.1 Bacteroidota bacterium | reverse complement strand
ATTAAACCACTCAATTTCATATAATCTTGTCAATGGTTTTGATTGAACAATAGTTGTTTTTTCTATTTTCTTTTGAAAATGCTTTCCATAAAAAATATACCTTGTGCAAGAAAGAACCATCAAGCCAAAAAAGAAATATTTTATCTTTTTACCAGATGCTTTTTTGAAAGCAATGACTACTAATGCAACTAACACAAACCAAGCAGGCGAAGAAGCGCGCATAGTAAAATCGGCTTGATAACCAATATAAATTAGCGGAAAAAGGCTTAAGCTAATAGCAACCGTGATCAATAAAACTTGCAAGTTTTTATCTTTCCTTAATAAGAGGTAGGCAATTGAAAATAGTAACCCAAATTTTATTAAGATGAATAAGGGCATTTTGTATAAACCCTGACTATTTTCGTAAACATCCCAAATCCAGCGAAAATCTTGTGGGAAATGTGCTAGGTAATAAATAGCCATAACCGCAAAAAGTACTGGACCTGCTAATAAATTTGCTCCTGAAAAACCACTATTAAATTCTCTTGTAAGAGATATTAAAATTATTGGTAGTAATCCTACAGCCACAAAAGGGCTCCATAATAACACTAAGCTTCCTAAAAATAGCACATAACTATTATCTCTTTTAAAGTAACAAAAATGGAGGATCAGTCCTGTTGATATCCAAGCACCTAGGCTATGTTGAGGCGCCCATTCGTATTGAGTCATTTGACAGGAATAATTGGGAGTGAAATTGGCAAAGATAATATCAGTCATTTTCAGTTCTTGCAGCAAGACTTTCAAATTGAATGAGTCTGAAATTGTGCTTTTTGCTAAAAATCTAATGGTTGTATAAACGCTTTCAAGATCACCTAGAAAGAAAAAGAGAAGTATCATCCACCAATTTTTACTACCACATATTTTCAGAAACCAATACAGACTTAACAATAAACCCAAGCTACTCCAAATAAAAGCGTATACTTCTGTTAAGTGAATAGTTGTTATTTTTGCTAGTAGTGCCACTGGTAAATACCAGCCTAAATAGTAATCGAGTAAAACAGCTTCTTCTACAAACTGGTGTGACTGATAAACTACGGGCCAATCCTTTGTTATAAGATCGTGATAAACAGCGTTGTGTTTTTCAAAATCTATGAGTTGTCCGGTAAAATTTCCTATTCCGGTATAAAAAGTAATACCTAATGCTACTAAAGATAGTAATACTAGTTCTTTATGTGAAAGTCTATCATTTTTTTTGTCTAACAGATAATTTTTATTGGAGAAAGCAAAAAATGCAAAAAGTAGGATACTGGCAATAGGTATAGCCCAATACCATCTTATCCAACCTAATAAAAATATAAGATTTGGCAAAAGTAAATACCCAACAGAAATCACTAAAAAACTTTGTTCCTGAAGGTTTTTACTTTTTATATTCAAGAAAAAAACTTGCTGCAATACAGCCATGAATAGTTAAAAAAATTGACATTCCTATTTAGTTTATATAATAGGATTTACCATAGTTTTTTAACTGAAATTGTATTATTTCATTGTGAGGTTTTCTTACTTAAAAAGAAATTTCATACTTATAATTCTAAGCGATATCGGTATATTTCGAAATAAGAAAATAACTACATTTACTAAATGGAAGAATTTGAAGAATACCTAAAAAGTAAAAAGATTGACCCTATACTTTTTAGCCAAAATGAACCTACTTTATGGGAAGAGTTCAAACAACTTTTCTATGTTGTAAACCCCAAAAGCTTTACTATGCAAAAACTATTTTTAATTAATAAACTAAGAAGGAAATATCATTTAGTAACTGCATCTGATATTACAAGCAAACCCGAAAAGAAAAAAGCAAGACCTATTTTGAAGAAAAAGCCTTGAGTTTATTGTTTTATAAAATTGGTAAGCATCATATTTTTGTAAAGCTTCAAAAACATGAATGTAAGAGTTTAAATCAATTAAAAGACACTTCTTGAAAAATAAACACTACTCATTAATGTGTTTTTCATTAGTAAATAGCTGTATTAGTTGGTTTGCTCCATAGTAAGCAGGTAACTTTCCCTCCATCACTTTTTCCTCAGTTTCTTTCAGATGTTCAACAACTGAGATGTCTCTATAGAACTTTGTAATTAATTCATCTTCAATACTTTCACGCATCCATTGTAAACGCTGTTTTTTTCTATTTTGAGTAAAGTGTCCCACTGTTTTTCTTACTTCAACAAATTTTTCTATTTCATGCCAAACATTATCTATTCCTTTTTTACTTAAAGAAGAACAAGTGACCACACTGCAATTCCAACCGTGCTCTTCTTGTCTAAAAAGATGTAATGCATTTGCATATTCTCTTTTTGCCATTTCTGCTTTCTTCGCATTATCTCCATCTGCCTTATTGATTGCCACACAATCAGCCATTTCCATAATTCCCTTTTTAATACCTTGTAGCTCGTCTCCTGCACCTGCAAGCATTAGTAAAAGAAAGAAATCAACCATTCCTTTTACGGTTGTTTCAGATTGTCCTACGCCAACTGTTTCCACAATAATTACGTCAAACCCTGCAGCTTCGCATAACAACATAGCCTCTCTGGTTTTTCTTGCCACACCACCAATAGAGCTTCCTGAAGCTGACGGGCGGATGTAAGCATTCGGATGATTTGAAAGTGTCTCCATTCTTGTTTTATCACCCATTATACTTCCCTTAGTTACTTGGCTACTCGGATCAACTGCAAGTACAGCTACTTTTAATTCCTTATTAGCCAATTGTTCTCCAAATGATTCTATAAAAGTACTTTTCCCTACCCCAGGTACTCCAGTAATTCCTATTCTAATAGTATCCTCATTGTCTTTTGCAAAATGCTTCAATATATCTTGGGAAAGCATTATGTCTGCTGCTAAATTGCTTTCTACTAAGGTAATTGCCCTACTTAGAATAAACCTATCTCCATTTTCTATCCCTGCGATATAATCTGCTGCCGAAAGCTTTTTCTTTCTCATAGTCTGGTTAATCTTTTTTTTACAGTTTAGTTTTTAAGTATCTTTTTCTTTAAAAAGGTCAAAAATTGGCTTATGCCCCACGTAATATTTTCATTTCGAAGGTAAATCATTACATCTCACTCAACAATTAGTAAAAATTACGTTCAAAAAGAAATTTTCATAGTAGGTAAGAAAATTACAAACATCAAAAAATATGATGAAAAAATTATTCAACTGGATAAATATTTCATGCACGCTAGCAGTATTTCTTTTTATGTGGATGTTGGGCAGCATTGGCGTACAGTTCGATTTTCTCAATGTTTTTGAAGAAGTACTCAGCGACTATAACCTTACAGATGTTTACTATACAAAAATAAGAAACAACGATGCTGTAGATTTTGAAGATAGAATTGTACTGGTAAATATTGGTGATGCCTCAAGGGGAAGGGAAAGTATTGCACAAGAAATCGCTATTCTCAATAAATACAATCCTAAAGTAATTGCGATTGATGCTAAATTTTTTGGATTGAAAGAGGAAGACCCTATGGGAGATTTCCAATTAGCAACTGCTATTCAGGAAGCTGAAAATTTCGTGCTAGCTAGTGAGTTTGCCGTAACTTCCGATACTTCAACTGGGTGGGACACCCTTTACACACCTCCACCTCTTTTTGCTAATAATGCGCAGACAGCTTATGTAAATGTAGGAAATTCAGATTTTGGTGATTTTACAACCTGGCGTACGATTCCTGTAAGAGAAAAAGCAAAAAATGGACGAAAAGAGCCCTGCTTCCCAGTAAAAATAGCGGCTTTATACGATGAAGGAGCAGCCAAAAAGTTTATGGACAGAGGCAATGAAATAGAAAACATCTATTTTAAAGGAAACCTTGAAAAGTTTTGGAAACTTGATGTAGAAGATGTACTAAAAGAGAGCTTTACGCCTGAACTCATCAAAGATAAAATCGTAATAATGGGGTATATGGGTGACCATTATACTGATTATTTCTTTGACGAAGATAAATTTTACACACCACTCAACGAAAAACAAGTAGGCAGAGGCACACCCGATATGTTTGGTGTGGTTGTTCACGCCAATATTGTTTCTATGATTTTGAATGAAAAATATATTAATGAGATGCCTGCCTATATAGGATACATTGTAGCATTTATATTATGTTATCTGAATGTAGCCTTGTTTACATACATTCTAAGGAACAAAAAATTAGCTCCTTACTATGGGCTAACAAAGCTTATACAATTATTAGAAGTTATTTTAATATTAACTATCAGCATATTTTCATTCGCACTTTTTAATTATAAAGTCGATTTAACACTCGCATTCCTAGTTATCATTTTGGCAGGAGATTTAACTGAAATCTATGT
>JBCDJE010000437.1:0-4344 GCA_038748185.1 Bacteroidota bacterium | reverse complement strand
CAAATTGCTGCTGATTAAATAGTGTTTAGATATTGGTTATTAGAATTATTCAAGTTTGATTCTCAGATATCCAGCGCATTTTTTATCAATATAATTTCTATTGTCATTAAACTAAAAAGCCTTAGATGCTCATCACCTTAGGCTTTTTATCTATGCAATAATTTTTCTTAAATAAATTGGGTGATAATACTTTCGTAAAGTTCTTGCTTACCGCTGATTGATTTAGGTTCTCCTTTTTCAGCTGCTATGCTACTTAAAGCGGTCAAATCAAGTTCTCCTTTTTCAAAAGCAGCACCTTCGCCCGAATCGTAAGAAGCATAACGTTCAGCTTTCATCTTTTTATAAGCAGATTTTGATAGTATCTGATCTGCTGCTAACAAACCTCTTGCAAAAGTATCCATACCAGAAATATGAGCGATAAATAAATCTGATAAATCCACTGAATTCCTCCTTACTTTGGCATCAAAGTTTAAGCCTCCGGGTGCTAAGCCTCCACTCTCTAATAAAATCATCATGATTTTAGTGGTATCATATACATCATGCGGGAAATAATCAGTATCCCAACCATTTTGATAGTCTCCTTGGTTAGCATCAATACTACCCATCATCCCTGCATCAACTGCTACTTGTATATCGTGTTCAAAAGTATGCCCCGCAAGTGTTGCATGGTTTGCTTCTAAATTTAATTTAAAATCATCTGCTAAACCTTGCTCTTTTAAAAAGCCAATTACTGTTGCAGCATCAAAATCATATTGATGCTTAGAGGGTTCAGCCGGTTTCGGTTCTATCATATAATTGCCTTTAAAACCTGCTTTTCTACCATAATCTCTTGCCTGTCTCAAAAACTCACCTAAATGGTCTATTTCTCTTTTCATATTGGTATTTAGCAAAGACATATATCCTTCTCTTCCACCCCAAAAAACATAACCTTCACCACCAAGTTCTACGGTAGCATCAATCGCTGCCTTTACTTGAGCAGCCGCATGGCAAAGCACCTGAAAATCAGGGTTGGTTGCTGCTCCATTCATATAGCGTGGGTTTGAAAACAGATTAGCAGTACCCCATAACAATTTTACTCCTGTTTCCTGCTGGTATTGCTTAGCCATAGCTACTATTTCCTGTAAATTTTTCTCACTTTGCGCAACACTATCACCCTCTGGTGCAATGTCTCTATCGTGAAAGCAATAAAACTCAGCACCTAATTTGGTGAAAAATTCAAAAGCTGCTTCCAACCTGTATTTGGCTACGTCCATTGGAGCAGCACCTTCAGGCGCCCAAGGGAATATGCGCGTATCGGTACCAAAAGGATCGGCATTACCATTACAGAAGGAATGCCAGTAAGCTATCGCAAATCTAAAGTGGTCTTTCATTTTTTTTCCTGCCACTACTTTTTCCGGCTCATAAAATTTAAATGCTAAGGGGTTATCAGATTCTCTACCTTCAAACTTTATTTTTTCAATATTTGGGAAATACACTTTACTCATCTTTCAATTGGTTATAGTTCAGAATAATGAATTTATTAATAGCATCTATTTTAGGTGTTATCGCACTAATTATTTAGAGATAATACTTACATTTTTTGATAAGTAAGATTTTAAAAATACCTATCAAACGTCAATTAGAAAATCCTTTAGGTAATTACAAGTACTGTTTTAAAGCTTCTAACCAATTACCATAAGCATCTTGATATATCGCAGCTTTTTCTTTATCAGGTTCAACACTTATAATGGTTTCCAAACCTAAAAAAGCCTCTTTAAAAGAAGTATAATATCCAATACCAACTCCAGCACCTCTAGCAGCCCCTTGCGACCCGTCAGTATTATAGAGTTCAATATTGGCTCCTGTAACATTTGAAAAAGTTTCTCTAAAAATAGGACTCAAAAACATATTGGCATGGCCTGCTTTCACTGTATCGAGCTTAATATCGATACCTTGCATTACTTCAAAACCATAATTAAGGGCAAATACAATTCCTTCTTGTAAAGCCCTGAACATATGTGCTTGGTTATGCAAATTGAAATTCAAACCATTTATTTGTGATTTAATATCTTTATTTCCCAAAACTCGTTCTGCCCCATTGCCAAAGGGCAAAATAACAAGGCCTTCTGCTCCAATCGGCGCTTTTGAAATTACATCGTTCATTTGCTCATAAGACATTTTAGAAATACCGGTCATATTATTTTTGAACCAGCTATTCAAAATGCCTGTCCCGTTTACGCAGAGTAATACCCCATAACGAGGCGTTTCCAATTGGTGATTAACATGCACAAAGGTATTAACCCGAGATTGTGGATCGTAATCCGGTGTATCTGTTATGCCGTAAACTACACCTGAGGTTCCTGCAGTAGCTGCCAACTCTCCAGGGTTTAACACATTTAATGAAAAAGCATTATTGGGTTGATCGCCGGCACGATAAGTAATTTTTATTCCGGGCTTAAGCGCTAATTCTTTAGCGGCTTCTTCTGTTAATGCCCCTTGTTCTGAAAAAGTATCCACTAGCTCAGGTAACAATGCTTGTTCAATACCAAAGTAATTCAGTAATTTATCAGCAGGTTTACCCAATTTAAAATCCCACATAATTCCTTCAGAAAGACCTGAGACTGTTGTCTGAATATTTCCAGTCATCTTCATGGCAATAAAATCACCAGGTAGCATTACTTTGTGAATCTGCTCGTAGATTTCAGGCTCATTTTCTTTTACCCATTTTAACTTTGAAGCAGTAAAATTTCCGGGAGAGTTAAGGAAATGTGACAAACAATATTCCTCGCCTATTCCTTTAAATGCATCATTTCCAATTTCAACTGCCCTGCTATCGCACCAAATAATTGCGTTTCTTAAAACTTGGTGCGCTTTATCTACTGCAACCAAACCATGCATTTGATACGCAATACCTATTGCTTCGATCTGGTTTACATCTATTTCATTTATAATTGCCTTAGTAGCCACTACAATGCATTCCCACCAAAGCTCAGGATCTTGTTCTGCCCAACCCGATTTTACAGCATACATCTTCATTTCTTCTTCAGGGTAAGTCGCTGAAGTAAGCAACACACCTGTATCAGCATCTATAGCACTTAATTTTACAGAAGAACTTCCTAAATCATAACCTAAAAAAATTTTTGACAACGACATATTACTCTCTTTACTTAGTGTTATTTAACTGATTTATAATGTACTAAAGGTAAGTCTCTAAGCCTTTGAGCGCTAGACTCTGGTGTGATATCTCGCTGCGGTTCGCCTAACATTTCATAACCTACCATAAATTTCTTTACTGTTGCAGATCTGAGTAGAGGTGGATAAAAATGCATATGCATTTGCCAACCTGCATACGTTTTCCCATCAGTGGGTAATTGGTGAATACCTGCAGAATAAGGGAAGGATGTTTCGAAAAGGTTATCATAAGCAATTGTCAGCCGCTTTACAATATCGGCAAAAGCTTTCACCTCTGCTGTAGTCAATTCATTTAAATGCTGTATATCTCTTTTAGGGAGTACCATTGTTTCGAAAGGCCAAACCGCCCAAAAAGGTACTAATGCAGCAAAAAGTTCATTTTCAAAGACAATTCTCGTTTTTAGCGTTAATTCCTTTGCTAAATAATCTACTAAGAGACTGCGCTTATACTTATGATAGTAAGCCTCTTGTTGGAGTGTTTCTTTATGAACTTCTTTCGGAATAGTTTGCTGTGCCCATATTTGCCCGTGAGGATGTGGATTACTACATCCCATTACTGCGCCCTTATTCTCGAAAATTTGAACATGATTAATAAAATCTATCGCACTAAGTTCTTCATATTGTTGTTGCCATAGCTCTATTACCTGCTCAATTTCAGGAATTGATAATTCAGGGAGTGTGAGGTCGTGGCGGGGTGAAAAACAAATAACCCTACAAATGCCTTTTTCACTTCGAGCTTTAAAAATATCGGCTAAACCATCTACTGTTGTATCACCTTCGGGTATATCAGCTATTAAAGCACCAAAATCATTCTGAAAAATAAATGTATCCCTATAATTGGGGTTTACTGCTCCATTTGCCCTTTTATTATTAGGACACAGATAACACGTAGAATCATAAGCAGGTCTATCTGTTATACTACCCTTTTCAACTTGCCCTTGCCAAGGTCGCTTAGCTCTATGCGGGGAAACGAGAATCCATTCGTTGGTAAGTGGATTATATCGTTTATGCGGGTGTTCTTCTAATTGAAATGACGGCATTTTGAAGCTACAATTTTACACAATTAAGTTACAAGCTGTTTTCAACAAAAAAGAGAATGAATAGAAAAAAATAATTGAAATTATCTGTTGATAAAGGGAAATTTTTCAATTCATATGAATATTAATTTGCAAT
>JBCDJE010000436.1:0-4345 GCA_038748185.1 Bacteroidota bacterium | reverse complement strand
TTCTTGTACGTCATTTACAATAGTGTTTACTCTTTCTTGATTGTCTTTTCCGACTGTATGAATTAAAACTTGTTTTTCTAATTTATAAATTTCGAGAAGTAGTTCTAGGTAATCGTATTTTCTGGCTTTTTTCTTAGCTCGCTGTAAGGCTTTAACACATTGGCTATACAAACACCTGTTGTAAAGTATCTCAGCAAAATCTATAATTTCTCTAATTTCAATGTCAGGCACTTTAGTAGAATGGTATTGCCTGAGACTTTGGAGGATTCTCTTGTACAAGTGAGCCTTAATATTTGATAGCTGTTCAGGTTTTATTTCAGGTGAGTTTTTTAAAATATAATCTTCATTGAAGGCACTTTGCTGGTCTATCTGATCGAAAAAATTGATAAACTTCTTTCCTTCACCATTTTTATCACCCATATTATAAAGCTTAAAATATCGTTTTTCGCTTTTCTTTAGTGATTTGACTAATTTAAAAAGATTATCAGACTTGGTTTTAGGCATCGTAATTATTTTTTCAGTTATTATACTTATAAAGCTATATGTATACACTGAGTAAACCAAATGAGAGGTTAGAAACTGTAAAGAAAATCAAAATTAATTTTTGAAAGCACAGATATAAACATAGCTTTAAAACTATCAGAATATAATTTCTCCCATAATTAGGACCTAATAATAATGGATAATAAAGTATATATTTTTGACACTACTCTTAGAGATGGTGAACAAGTCCCAGGTTGCAGATTAAACAAAGAAGAAAAGCTTATAATCGCCGAATCTCTTGAAGCACTGGGAGTAGATATTATTGAAGCTGGTTTTCCGGTTTCTAGTCCCGGAGATTTTGATTCAGTAAAAGAAATAGCCAAGTTAGTTAAAAATGCCACTGTTTGCGGACTTTCGAGAGCTGTGGAAAAAGATATAGTAGTGGCCGCCGAAGCTTTATCATCTGCCAAAAAACCAAGAATTCATACAGGTTTGGGCACTTCCGATCAACATATCTTTACCAAGCTTAAAATGACGAAAGAGCAGGTAATTGAAAGAGGAGTAAGTGCTGTAAAATTGGCTAAAAAATATGTAGAAGATGTAGAGTTTTATGCTGAAGATGCTGGTAGGACAGATAATGAATATTTAGCAAAAGTAGTAGAAGCAGTTATTGCAGTAGGTGCTACAGTGGTTAATATACCAGATACCACAGGATATTGTATTCCGGAAGAATATGGACAAAAAATAAAATATTTGAAGGATCATGTTAAAAATATTGATCGTGCCATTATTTCTACCCATTGCCATAACGATTTAGGCATGGCTACAGCTAATTCTATTACCGGTGTACAATATGGCGCAAGACAAGTAGAATGTACCATAAATGGTATAGGTGAAAGAGCAGGTAATACCTCACTCGAAGAAGTAGTTATGGCAATTAAGAAGCATTCATGGCTCAACTACATCACCGGTATAAATACAAAGGAAATCTTCCCTATTAGTCAGTTGGTATCTAGTACCATGAGAATGCCAATTCAACCTAACAAAGCTATTGTAGGAAGTAACGCTTTTGCACATTCTTCAGGAATTCATCAAGATGGTTTTCTGAAAAACAGAGATAACTATGAAATTATTGACCCTGAAGAAGTAGGTGTTGAAAAATCACGCATAGTGTTAACTGCCAGAAGTGGTAGAGCTGCTTTATATTACCGTATTAAGGCTTTAGGAGTGGAGATTTCCAGAGAAGAACTCGATATAATTTATCCTAAATTTTTAGAAATTGCTGACCATTCACAAGTAGTAAATGATGGAGATTTGAAAAAATTATTAGGTACTGCTTTTGCAAAAGCAGTAAACATTTAAACAGAAAATTTTAAGAGAGTATATTATTCTCTTAAAAATGGACTAGCTTTGTAGTCTAAATTAATTGTTCGTTTATCACGTACGGGGTGCCTAAAAGGCTGAGATCATACCCAATGAACCTGATCCAGGTAATGCTGGCGTAGGGAGTTAGATTTTAAACTCGGGATTTATTGTATTCTCTTCAAGGTGCTCTGTGCATAAATTTTTTAAATTATGTACAGACTTTTTATTCCACTTTTACTATTCACACTTTATTCATTTTTTACTTTAGCACAAAATAACACTGTAAAAGGTACTATTTATGATGCTGAATTGCGCCAACCTTTACCCGGAGCAACAATTATTATAAAAGGTGCTACAAAGGGTACTATCTCCGATGAAAAAGGACATTTTTTCTTAGCTAATCTGCCTGAAAAGGTAACGATTATCATTTCTTATGTAGGTTTTAAAACAGTAGAAAAGCAATTAGAACGCAGTAGTGAACTACTTGAAATTGCACTAACACCTGATGTAATTACCGGAAAAGAAGTAATTGTTTATGCACAACGAAGTTACCCAGTAACTAAAACTACTATATTGGCTAAAGACCTCGAAAAACAGACTCTAGGTCAAGATATGCCACAGTTGCTTAATTTTACGCCTTCAGTGGTTACAACATCAGATGCAGGAGCGGGAGTAGGTTATACAGGGATGCGTATAAGAGGTAGTGACCCACAAAGAATAAATCTCACAGTAAATGGGATCCCTATTAATGATTCAGAATCACATGGTGTTTTTTGGGTAAATATGCCTGATTTTGCTAGTTCTGTTAGTGACGTAACTATTCAGCGTGGTGTAGGCACTTCCGTTAATGGTGCTGGTGCTTTTGGTGCTAGTGTAAATATCAATACCGAAAAACCCTCAGATGAAGCATTTGTAAGCATAGATAATAGTTTCGGCTCATTTAATACATGGAGACATAATATAGAGCTAAATTCAGGTGAAATAGGCAAAGGTTTTAATTTTTATGGGAGGCTTTCCAAAATTAGTACTGATGGTTTTGTTGATCGCTCAGCAGCAGACATGAGCTCATATTATGTCTCTGGCACATACCATGGGAAAAAAAGTAATTTCACCTTTAATGTTTTTTCAGGGCAAGAAATTACTCAACAAGCTTGGTGGGGTGTACCTGAAGCTCGTTTGAATAACGATATAGAAGGAATGCAGCAATATATTTTGAACAATGGCTTAACTGCTGATCAAGCTGATAATTTACTAAATAGTGATAACAGAGCTTATAATTATTATATCTATGAAAATGAAGTAGATAATTATCAACAAGATCATTATCAGTTTTTATATAACCTTCAACTTAGCGAAAGATGGCAACTCAATACAGCACTGCATTACACCAGAGGAAGAGGTTTTTTTGAGCAAGCAGGTTATGATAAGGATCTTAACGACTACCAATTAGCATATCCAATAATTGGTAATGATACAGTTACCAACAGCGATATAGTTGTACAAAGATGGTTAGATAATCATTTTTATGGAGGAATTTTTTCATTAAATTATCAGAGCGATCTCCAGAAAGGATATGCTCCTGTTTTTGATTTTATAGTTGGAGGAGGATGGAATAGATATGAAGGAGATCATTTTGGTGATGTAATTTGGGCTAGAACTTTACCACTGAATGCTGAGATAAATCAGCAATATTACTTTAGTGATGCTGTAAAAACAGATGGAAACCTGTATGCAAAAGCAAGCTTTCAACTTAAAAAAGATCTCTTTCTTTTTGCCGATTTACAAGTGAGAAATATTGACTATCGCTCCCAAGGAATAGATAACGATTTAAGGCAAATCGATTTTGATGAAAACTTTACTTTTTTCAACCCAAAATTTGGAGCGAGGTATTTTTGGAATAAAAATGAAATTTATGCCTCATTTGCTGTAGGAAATAAAGAGCCTAATAGAGGTGATTTTGTAGATGCCATAGAAGGGAATGTGCCAAAACATGAAACACTTCGTAACTTGGAAATAGGTTTTACACGTAACGGCTCAAAAGCATCTTTTGCTGTAAACTATTACTTAATGGACTATAAAAATCAATTGATTCCTACCGGAGAGGTGAATGATGTAGGTGCAGCCATAAGAACAAATATCCCTTCTAGTTATAGAACGGGAATTGAGTTACAATGGAACTTTAGTCCTTTTGAAAAACTAAAGTGGGATGCAAATGCTACTTTTAGCAGAAATATCAATAATAACTTTACAGAGTTAATTATTAATTATAGCGATTTTACTTATATTAATAATAATTTGGGAGATACTGATATCGCTTTTTCTCCTGAAATAATTGCAGGAAGTCAGCTAACCTTTATGCCGTATAAGCACTTTGAAGTAGCCTTGCTTTCTAAATATGTGGGTAAACAATACCTTGATAATACCTCAAACGAAGACAGAATATTACCTTCTTATTTCACAAATGATATTAGGCTAGGTTATCAGATTGAAACCAGTT
>JBCDJE010000435.1:0-4347 GCA_038748185.1 Bacteroidota bacterium | reverse complement strand
CTCATCCCTCTGGCAATTCATTTTTGGAATAGTAAACAAGGAAGAGTAATGTTAATGGGAAGTGTGCGGTTTTTAGAGAAGCTGCCCAAAGAAAGTATCAATAGCTTACAACTCAACCAAAAACGATTATTAGCCTTACGTTGCCTAATTCTCTTGTTTGTAATATTAGCCCTTTCTAATTGGGTTATACTTCGACCGCCTGATACAACAAAAAATGTAGTGGTATTATTAGAAAAAGATTTGGCAAATATTACTATTGTCAAAGATAGATTACAAAACCACTTGGAAAATGGTTATGAAATATTTTATGCAGCTGAGGCATTCCCCAAATACAAGGCTGAAACAGAAAACTCAGATATTCATGATAGTGTTCAGCTTTCGAACTGGGAAATATTGGCCTCTTTAGATGTAGAAAAGTTAAAACCCGATAGTGTTATATTTTATACAGAAGCACGCCTTAGTAACTTTAGTAGTACGATACCTAGCCTGTCTTTCCCCCTAAAATGGATTACAGTTCCTAAACTTTCAACGTCTATACAGAAAATAACTCAAGTATGGGAGGTTAACCAAGACTCTCTGTTGCTTCTCATAACTTCAAGTACTGCAGAGGGGACTACTAATAATTGGAGAACAGTTAAGAAGAAAGAAACTAATTTAACATTGGGGGATATATCTTGGAAACTAAAAGGTGATACTTTATTAACTAATGGGCAGAAACTACTCATTAAGGACGCAACTTTAACTATTTGGTTAGTAGGTGATGAAAAGGAAAATTTAATACAAAGACATTTACAGGCTGTATTAAAAAGTATAGCACTCTATAGTTATAAAAAGTTGAAAATCAGTTCTGTAACACCATCAGATTTAGAAGACTCAAATATTCAAAAAAATGATTGGGTGCTGTGGTTTGCAGAAAGTGAGGCACTATCTAATATCTCATCTAAGAAACTTTTACTAGTAAAAGAAGGAAATACACTTAATAGACTTTTTTATTTTTTTACTGGAAATCGTGTTTATAAGAAAATACATATAAATACAGATCTTCCCGAAGTGAGCTTGGCAGAACAGCTAATTGAAATTATTTTGCCTACTTCTGATTTTCAAATAACATCTGGAAATCATCTTGATAAGAGAACGCTTGACTCACAGCAATTACCGCTTGTTACTAAATTTAGTGGTAATGATTTTTTACAAAAAGGCGGAAATGATAAAGCGGCAAAACCTTTATTTTACTACTTATTATCCTTTGCAACACTACTCATTATTTTAGAAAGATGGATTTCTAACAATAACATTTTATGAAGCAAAAAAGCGAAATACCATTTAATCCTATACTACTTCGTTGGCGTAGTCGTCAACAGCTATTTGCTGTTGGGCTATTTGCTTTATTTTTCATGCCTATACTTATTTTAAGTTATTATTACTTACCCAATTATTTGCTATTCTTGGCATTGATGTGGGGTGTTTTTTCTGCTATAGTAGCATTTTTATATTACAAGAAAATAGCAATAACTGAGAAACAAGTAGCGATGTTTTTAGACAAACATTTCCCACAAGTTGAGTCATCCAGTTTTTTGTTTTTAAAGGAAAAAGCTACTTTAACAATTCTTGAAAAAATACAAATTAAAAAAGTTGTTAATAATTACGAGCAAATATTTCAAGAGATAAAAATTCCTATCCCGTTAACAGGTGTTTTTCTATTAGCAGTACTGATTTCTTCGGTTACTTTTTTTATTGGCAAGTATGTAACATTAACAATAGAAGAATCAAATGAAATAACTGTTAATCAAATAGTTAATGATACGATTGATAATACTAAATTAAAAATAAATGTAAAACCCCAAATACAGAAAATTAATACACGCATTTATCCGCCAACTTATACAAAATTGCCAGTTAGCACTGTAAATATAGGAAATGTTACAGTGCCACAACATAGTAAGTTACTTATAAAAGTTCAGTTTACACAAACAGTAAATACTTGTATTTTGAAGCGGTTAAACGGAGAGCAAATGGTTGATACAATACCTGGTAATGCCTTCAAATTTGTATTAACTGCCAATGAAAATGATATTTATCAAATAGTATATACCAATGGCAAAAATACAGAAACTGGTAGTGATTATTATAAAATTGAAATTGTCCCAGATAGAAAACCTGAAATAATCATAAGCGACCTTCCACAGTACCAGCATTTTGACTTTGGCAAACCTGCAATGGTGAACCTTAATGCGATTGTTAAAGATGATTACGGTTTAAGTGATGCTTATTTAATAGCTACTATTAGTAAAGGAAGTGGGGAATCAGTAAAGTTTAGAGAGGAAAAAATTGCTTTAAAATCTGCACTTGAATCCAATACTAAAGAAGCTGTCATTGAAAGATCTCTTGATTTATATGCACTTGGTGCTACTCCGGGCGATGAATTATATTTTTACTTAGAGGCGCTAGATAATAGGCAACCTAAACCTTTAAAAAGTAGAACAGAAACCTATTTTGTATTATTGAAAGATTCTGTACAAGAGGTAATAACGATAGCCGGCGGCATGGCTGTTGATTTGATGCCTGCCTACTTCAGAAGCCAAAGGCAATTGATTATTGATACGGAAAAGTTAATTACCCAAAGAGATAAAATACCTAAGCAAACATTTAATAAAACCAGTAACAATATTGGTTACGACCAAAAAGTCTTGAGACTGCGTTATGGTAAATTTTTAGGTGAAGAATTTGAAAGTGATCTGGATGGAAGAAATCTTGAACCACAGCAAGGTGAAACAGATCATGAACATCATAGTCATGAACATCATAATCATGAGCACGATCATACCAATGAATCAGAAAAAGTAAAAGCTTTGGTAAATCAGTTTGCTCACTTGCATGATACACAAGATGAAATAGAAAAGAATTTATTAGATAATCATAATCAAGACCATGAAAATTCAACAGAAGATAACACAGTGACCTTAAATAATGGTGCAGTAGTAGATGAAGCGCTAGTACACACCCACGATTCAGAAGAAGCTGCGACCTTTTATTTTAGCGCTACAAAATTACAACTCAAAGCAGCTTTATCTCTCATGTGGCAATCAGAACTTCATTTGCGTATGAATGAACCTGAAAAAGCACTTCCCATTGAGTATGAGATACTTACGCTTTTGAAACAAGTCCAGCAAAAATCGCGAATTTATGTTGAAAGAATCGGTTTTGAACCTCCGCCTATCAAAGTATTAGAAAAAAGATTGAAAGGGGAGTTACATGAAATTACTAGCCCCAGAATTATTGAAGAAAATAAAGACGATGTGCCCTTAGCTACAGTAAAAGAAACTATTGCAGTACTGGAAAGAATCAAGATCAATCAAAATGCACCGTTTGCTTGGGAAAAAGAAATATTAGCAAAAGCCGGAAATGAAATTGCTGCATTTGCAATAGAGCATCCTGCCAAATATTTAAACCTGTTACAAACTATTAAACATATACAAAATACATCACTGGAAAATAGGATCGAAGTAGATGAAATCACTAAACTACAAAGCGAATTGTTGAAAATACTACCACAAGATTTCCATGCTTATTTTGCAAAAGAGAAAACTAAAAACAGATTAATGGAGATTTTTAATAGAGAAGTACAAAGCTTGTAAGTTTTTTAAGTTGCACTTTATGAATATAAGCTTTGCAGCAAACGAAAATGCGCTAATATGGATTTTGAGTAGTTTGCTTATTTTATTCAGTATCTTACTTCATTTCGAAATTACTCGGAAAAACAGAAGCTTTTTACCCGGTAGATTATTGGCTATAGTATTTATCACTTTATCTCTGGCGGGTTTAAGCCTTCAACCTAGCATAGTACGAAAAACCAATACTAGACCCGCCCTACTAATTACTAAAGGGAGTACAGAAAAATTAATTGATAGTCTCAAACAAGTTTACCTTCCTATAAAGCTTTTAGATTTACGCAAAAATTCCATAATTAATAACCCTGTGCGATTACAAAAAGTACTCAAGACTCATGATACATGGATTATTTGTGGTAGGGGGTTAGATGCAAGAGCAAGAGATTATCTAAAAGATAAACAGGTAACTTATTTTCCGAAGGGTTTTCAAACAGGGTTTCAACAAGTTGATTTTAATACAAAAAGTATGAATAATAGCTTGTGGCAAGTTAATGGAAATTTTTATAATAGGTCTGAAGGGAAGCTCAAGCTCTATTTAGAAGCATCGGGACAGAAGAGGGATTCA
The DNA here is from genome assembly GCA_038748185.1 of Bacteroidota bacterium. GTDB lineage: Bacteria > Bacteroidota > Bacteroidia > Cytophagales > Flammeovirgaceae > Chondrinema. Next base: position 114 of record JBCDJE010000435.1, on the reverse strand, counting down.
ATGGAAATAAGCGCACCGGGTTTCCATGATTTTTCGTTGGCAACCCAATTAAAAGAAAGCCCGGGAAGGTATCTTTTTAATATAAAAGCATTCACTGAAGAAGAGCAATTGCTT
>JBCDJE010000434.1:0-4380 GCA_038748185.1 Bacteroidota bacterium | reverse complement strand
TTGTAATGCAACTTGCCCTTTATTTTTAGTAAACCGTAATATTATCACTAAAAGGCTTTGAAATATTGCCAGCTTCATCTTTTAATCGGACATATACTTTTTGAAGCCCATTGCCAGCCATATTCCACGATACTTTTTTTGAAAAAGGCTCCCAGGATGCATCAGAGAAATTTTTATTATTTGAGACTTGTAGAAATTTAGCATCAGGCAGGTTATTAATATATTTTACATTAAGAGATAGATTCACCGTCGTACCATCTACAGCGGTTTCTCCATTATTTATTTCAAAGGTATGGATTACCGGAGCTTCAGTATCTAAGTGGATATCTTGTGTAAGAATAGCTGATTCATTTCCGGCTTTATCTCTAAATTTCACATGTACTGTTTTATCACCGTCTTGACCTACTAATTTCCATTTCTTTTCTGTTGAGTAAGGTATCCATTTAGCAGGTAAGCCAAATAAACCATTATTGCTAATAATCATTTCATCAGCACCTGAAGCTGATAATTGAAGTACTATCTCGTGTGTAGCTGTAATAGGTGCTTCATTATTTATTGAGAATGATAAAGCTTCGGGCGCTTCTCTATCAAGTACCAGGTTTAATTCAAGTACATCCGTTTCGTTACCGGCTATGTCGCTAAACTTTACAAAGACTGATTTTTCACCATCACCTTCTAGAAGGTACCAGGTTTTTTGTTCATCATAACTTTCCCAATTGCTCTCACTAAAATTTCTAGAATTGGCAATAATCATTTTATTAGCACCATCTGCATGTAGTATTAACTGTACTTCGCCAGATGGATGATTGATAAATGTATTTTCAGAAACTTGAACTTTAGCTTGGGTGGGTGGTGTAACATCTAGTTCAATAGTAGTAGAAGTTATTTTAGAAATGTTATTAAATTTATCTTTATACTGTACAAAAACAGTTTTAGACTGAATGGAGTTTTCTTTAAGCTGCCAATTAATTTTTTCTTGGTAGGGTTGCCAAGCTGCTACTTTTAATTCCTTAGCTGAATTAGCTATGCGCATTTCAGTTGCATCGATAGAATAGCTGGCGATGCTGACATTTGCATTATTGGTATGAGTAGCAGCTTCGTTTATCACGAAGGTATTATTTTCAGGTGATAGTTCGTCTACAGTAATGGTATTTACTAATGTATCAGAAATGTTTCCATAGAAATCTCTAAAACGGGTATAAATGGTGGTTTCTCCCTTTGTATTGCTTAGCCTGAACGGAAAAGGTTTGTCAGTATAGGGCTGCCAGGGCCTTCCTGTAAAATTATCGTACTCACTTAGTTGTACTTGAAAAGCATCAATAGCGCTTGCCTTTACTTGAATATGGTTGGGATTGAAATATTGTAGCCAAGCGGTACTACTTAAAGTAACAGTACAGTTTTGTGGAGGGGTTCTATCTAATACTATACGGTCAACGATAGGAGTCGATTCATTTCCGGTACTACTTTTAAATTTTGCATAGATAGTTTTATTACCATCTTTATCGCTTAACTGCCAGTGTAAAGATTTTTTTATTTTTTGCCACTCAGCTCCTTTAAAATCTGCTGATTCACTCAGCATCATTTCGCTACTTCTAATAGTAACCAATTCTATTTCTACGTCTCTGTTGCGTTTTGTGGTAAAGGCTTCATCATTATTAATAGCAATATCTCCATTGTGTGGTTGGATTTCCTTAATGATATCAGCCGAAATGGTATTCGATATATTTCCTGAAAGATCCTTGAAACGAGCATAGATGGTGTAAATCCCCCCTTCGTTGCCTATAAAAAATTGAAAAGGTTGCGTACTGTATGGTAGCCACCTTGTCCTCTTAAAATCAGGATATTTACTAATTTGCATACTCACGGCATCATTAGCACGTACATTTACGGCAACTGTGGCCTTAGTAGTTCTTTCAATTCCTCCGTTTATCGTTATGCTAGTATTTACGGGAGGCTGAACATCTAAAATTATTTCATCTGCTTCTATAGGAGATTCTATACCTGTTTTACTTCTAAATTTGGCGTATACTTTTTTAATGCCTTCACCTTCGCTTAAAGTCCAGTCAATCTTCGATTGGTAAGACATCCATTTTGCACCACCAAAATTTTTATCATTACTCACCATCATTTCAGCAGCACTTCTCGCCGAAATATACAAGGCTACTTTTCTCTGAGGGTTAGTGCAAAACTCAGCATTGTTATCAATGAATATGGCTACAAATATTGGATTGATTTCAATTTTTACTTTTGAAGAAATGATGTCTGAAATATTTCCGGCTTGATCTTGAAAGCGAGCAAAAACTTTTTGTACACCCGATACATTTGTAAATACATAGTTAAAGGACCTGTTTGTATATCCTCGCCAAATTATATCAGTAAATGTGCTGTCTTCACTTATTTGCATTAATGTTGCTCCTTTAGCTTCCACTCTCATTACAATTTTTTTGTTAAATGTATTGGGGATGCCGTTATTGAGCTCAATGTTAAGTGGTATGGGTCTGGAGGTATCTAAGATAATTTCATCTTTTACAGTTTCAGATATTGTTTCAGTAGCACTTTTAAATTTTGCATACACCTGTTTGTTACCGTCACGCTCATTCAGAATCCATTCTTTATTGGTTTGATAAGTTTCCCAACTTGCACCAGAAAAGTCAGGATTGTTACTCACCATCATTTGTGATGCTTCTTTAGCAAATATTTTTAGTTTTACCTTCCTATCTATTTTGTTTGTATAAACACTGTTATCATCTATTTCAATCTTGGCACTAACTGGTTTTACTTCTAATAAAATTTCATCTGATATAGGTGGTGAAATATTACCTGCATCGTCCATAAAACGGGCATATACCATCTTTACACCAGGCTCTTTATCGAGTGTGACAAATACAGGATTGTTGTGATAATTTTTCCATATTGCACCTTTAAAATCTGGCCAAGGGCTTATTTGCATAAAGGTGGCTTGTTCTGCCTTTACAACGGCATTGGTATATGCAACCAATGTAGCTTCTTCTCCCTCGTTTAGTGTAATGCTTGCACCAAGGGGTGGCGTAGCGTCCATTGTGATATCATCTGTTGATACCAAAGATTCGTTTTCGGCAATATCTTTAAACTTTACATAGATTTTCTTTACACCATCATTAGGTGAAAACTTCCATTTTTTCGATTTAGCAAATCGTTCCCAGTTTCTGCCTTTAAACGCTGGTTCGTCACTCAGCATCATGTAGCGTGCATCTGAAGCCATTATTTTAAGGGTAACCTCTTCTTTTAGCGTATAAATATCTCCTTCGTTTATTAGAATTTTTCCGCCAAATGGTGGTGCAGTATCGACTATAATTTCGTCATAAGCTATTTGGCTCACATTTTTTGCGATATCTCTATAGATGACTCCTACTTTATATCTCCCATCTTTGTAATTCCCGATTTCCCAATCGTATAATTTTTTATCATATAAGCGCCATTTTTTTCCAAAAAAAGCACCTTTATTGGCTATTTTCATATATTTCCCTTCTTGAACATGGAGTTTTAAATCGACTACCGTATTATGTTCGTTGAGGTACTTTTCACCTGTTATGCTATCTGTAATAATACTACCGTGTACAATTTCAATTTTCTGATCGAATGGTACTTTAGTATCTAAAATTACTTTGTCTTCATATACCTCTGATTCATTACCAGCATGGTCTTTAAATTTTATAAATAGTTTTCGCTCTCCATCGCCCGGAATGAAACTGTACTTTATTTTAGGATAAAAAGCTTCCCATCTAGCTTGCCTAAAATCGGCATGCTCGCTTACTAAAATCCAGTCAGCACCTTGTATTTTCGACTCGATAATTACGTTTTCAGGAAAATTGATATAGTTATTGCCTTCATTTAAAATAACTTCTCCATTTTTCGGTGGGGTAGTATCTAAAATTATCTTATCAACTATAAGTGGAGAAGCATTACCATCTTTATCTTTATATCTAAAAAAAACCTCTTTCTTACCGTCTCCGGGTAATAACTCCCATTTAATACTTTCACTAGCTGGTTTCCATCTTGCATCGGGGAAACTAGCATCATGACTTAACAGTAAACTATCTACATTCATGATTTTTACTGTAATAGTTACGGCTGTTTTTTGAGTGTAGATATCATTGTTATTAATATAAATCCCTGTTTGTGCGTAACTATTAAGGTTAATTAAAATATAAGTTATCCAAATAATACAAGGAGCTTTCGGTAAATTATAATTAAAAATTTGGCGTATAATCAACATTTATAAAATTTTTAACTTTTGGTTGATGTGTTGAAGCTTCTTTGAATTTCACTTGTTTCTATGCAGTTTCTTGTATTGTACACCACATAATTCTTCATTGGAACGTAACATCTTTGTTTTTCTTA
>JBCDJE010000433.1:0-4385 GCA_038748185.1 Bacteroidota bacterium | reverse complement strand
GTCTACCTCTTGTTTCTTTTTTAATTTTTACTTTAATTTCTTCATCATAAACATTGAGGCTGTCTTTTTTTTCAATTTCAGCTTGTTTAATTGTAGCCGGCGGCTCAAAAGCAGATTGTTCTAAAGCAATTTTCTTTTCCTCTACAGTAAATTCAAGGTTAACAATTTTATCTCTGGCTTCTCTTAATTCTAGCGCTGTATCTAGTTGAGTTTGGGTATATTGTGCTTGTTCTTTCGTAAGTTGGTCTTTCTTTTCTACTAGCTTATTAAATAATTCAGATTTATCGAGATCGGCTATAAAAGCGCCCTTTACTACCTCTGTGCCTTCTGGTACTAATTTATTTATTTTTACTTGTCTTATCCCGCTTTGTCGCAAGCCCATTGACCCACGTATACTTACTGAATTTACCGGAATGAGTTCTCCGGTAGTATTTACGGTGATTTCAAAGTTTCCTTTTTTTACTTCAATAAGAATATCCGAACTTTCCTCACTTTGTGAGCGAAAGAAAAAATAGAAAATGACCAATAATGCTAATAATGACCCAGAAACTAGCCATCTTTTTTTCATATTCGCGGTGTTAAAAAAGTTTTATCCTAATATAAGGATAACAGTAAGAATATACAATGCAAAGAAGTTGAATATAGACTTAATGGAAATCAACCGCGAAAAAGCCAATCTAGTTAAGTGAAGATCAATAACTTCATCTGAAATTACTTAGTTCTTTATGAGATTGATGGTTAAATCTACTCTTATTTGTTGTGTACCAAAACCAGAAACTTCGAAAGGACCTTCTCCGCTAATCAAAAAACTAGATTCCGTATCTGTGAGCTTAAGTACTTCAACATTTATTGAGTCATCTGCTTCAAAAAATAAATCTCTCACATCTTGTGGCAAAGATTCCAGATCGATAAATAGAAGATCGTTTTCACTACTTAAATTCAGCGTTTTCTGATCTGAACTCAAAAGCCATTTTCCGGTTTGTGTGTCAAATCCCGATGCATTGCCTTCAAAAGTACTATCAGCCATAAACTCAAAAGTTGCATCTTCTGGAATTTCAAAGTCCGATAACTCTACTTGCAATACTGCCAAAACAAGAGTAACAAAACCATCATCGAGTTCTATTCCATCTCTGTAAAATGCTATTTCTTGCGACTCAAACTCCCATAGTCCTAAAATTGCATTATTGTCAACAGGTGTTTCTGGATCATCATCATCGTCACATGAAACAAAAAAGGTTATACATAGCATCACTAATAGTATGCTCAAACGATTCTCTAATAGCTTATACATATTTTATCTTTTATCCTAATATTTAAAATAAGTGGTTAGCAGTACTCTAATGATAACTTTCTGCTTGCTTTTTATAAAATAATACATTTATCAGCAACACTTTGTTACAGCAATACGCCAAACAATACTGAAAAATAAACTAAAAACATTTCCTAAAATAAACTGTGCTTTTCTGATAAGGATTCCATTTTCTAATACTAGTTTACTATGCTAACATATTTTCTAGGCTGTATCTTTACAAAAAATTAAGGTAGTGTTTTAAAATGTATGCTAGAGCTTTTTCGAGTTCAAATTATTCAAGAAAAATAGCTCTATCATCCTTCCAATAGTAGTAAAAGTACATCAGATTTAACTTTCAAAATAATAGCATACATTCTGTAGCACTACTAAAATTAAAAAGGCAGTTCGTCTTCAGGCGCTTCTGAAAAACTCATACCAGATACATCTTCTTCAGCAGCATTATTATTAGGTGTTTCTTGTGCCGTTTGGTTTACAGGATTAATTCTCCAGGCATCGAGATTAGTAAAGTATGTAGTTTTACCATCACGGGTGTACGGCCTTCCTTTCAAATTGAAAGAAACGTTTATCTCATCCCCTACTTTAAAAGGATCAATCAAACCGCATTTATCTTGTAACAGTTGCATTTTAACAAATTCACTGTACATGCCATCCTGCACTTCAATAACAAACTCTCTCTTTTTAAACTTATCAGTCACTTGGTTTTCATCATAGATTTCTACCAATTTTCCTTTTACTTCAAACGACATATCTGTTGGTTTTCTTTTTTATAAATTATTTATTATGTGTTTCATGAAACACCATAAGCTACAAGTTTCAAAGCTTTCCATTTAAATCCCAAAATTTTTAAGGTTTTATTCTCCATTTTCAAATTAAATTGTGAATAGTAACTTTGCTTATTCATTTGAAAATAGATATATGGCAAAAAATAAACCTGCTTTACCCAAAGGAACACGCGATTTCGGACCTCTGGTGATGTATCAAAGAATGTATATTTTAGATACAATTAAAGCAGTATATAAAAAATACGGTTTCCAACCTTTGGAAACCCCCACACTTGAAAACTTAAACGTACTCACCGGTAAATATGGAGACGAAGGAGATCAACTCTTATTTAAAGTACTTAACTCTGGAGATTTTCTGAAGAATACCACAGAAAGTGATTACAAACAAGGATATAAGCCCATGTTGGGTAAGATTGCCGAGAAAGGTTTGCGGTATGATTTAACCGTTCCCTTTGCCCGCTATGTGGTAATGAACCAAGGGACTATTTCTTTCCCTTTTAAAAGATTTCAGGTACAGCCTGTTTGGCGAGCAGATCGCCCTCAAAAAGGAAGATATCGTGAGTTTTACCAATGTGATGCCGATGTAATCGGCACAAAATCGATGATTTGCGAAGCTGAAATAGTAGCCATGCTACAAGAAGTTTTTACAGCTTTAAATTTAGAAGGTTATTCCATTAAAATAAATAATCGGAAAATACTTGCCGGCATTGCCGAAATAAGTGGTATGCCAGATAAAGAAAGTGAGCTATGCGTAGCTATTGATAAATTAGATAAAATTGGTTTTGAAAGGGTAAATGAAGAATTGAAGGAAAAAGGCTTTACAGAAGAAGCAATCCGTACATTAAGCCCAATTTTTAGCTTATCAGGCGAAAACGTTGCAAAAATCACCCATTTAGAAAAACTACTAGCTACCTCCAATGTAGGTATAGCAGGTTTAAATGAGCTAAAAGAAGTATTTGCTTACTTGGAAAAAATGCATATCGACCAAAATAAAGTAGCATTTGACACTACATTAGCAAGAGGACTTTCGTATTACACAGGGGCAATTTTTGAAGTAAAGGCGACTGATGTAAAAATAGGTAGTATTAGTGGCGGAGGCAGGTACGATGACCTAACCGGAGTATTCGGATTACCTGATATGTCTGGTGTGGGCATTTCTTTCGGGATTGACAGGATTTATGATGTATTGAATGAACTCAATCTTTTTCCCAATGAAACAAGCACAGGCACAACGCTTCTTTTTGTAAACTTCGATCAACAATCGGTTGATTACTGCTTACCCCTTCTACAGAAGTTACGAGCAAATAATGTAAGTGCAGAAATCTTTCCTGATGCTGCAAAAATGAAAAAGCAAATGAGTTATGCCAATAGTAAAAATATCAGTTTTGTGGCAATAGCCGGTAGTAATGAAATTGCTGATAATAAAATCACCTTAAAAAATATGGAAAGTGGTGAGCAACAATTACTATATGTAGATGCTTTTCTAAATTATTTCATCATCTCAAAGTATTCTTAAAATCCTATTTAAATATTCGAATATTCCTACCTAAATTTTATTATATTCTGCCACACTATAAAAAAAATCATCCCGTTACTAAGTTGATTTTTTATTTAGAAATATGCTTGCTAAATGTGGCGAATATTTTTTGCCTATTTTATTATAGGTTGTTTTAGTCTATTAATTTTTTTCTTTTTCAAAATCCAAAAAGAAGCCGATAATACTAAATTATTACAACAAAAAGAGGTGGTAACCATCTTGCCTACTAATTGGGTTACCCGCATAGATTCTGCTGCTCAATTTAAAGGATACTATTTCCATTTCTTTACTGAAAAATGTCCGTACAATGGTTTTGCATTTAACAAATTAGCCGAACTCTCAAATAAATATTTCCAAAATATTCAATTTAACTTGGTTGTATCTACTCCTGCTGAAACACGATTAGCAAAAAAGGCTATCACTAAATATCAACTAAACCATATAATAATCAGGAACGACAATAATAATGTGCTAAGAAAAAGCCTAGAGATTAAATCTAACCCCAGAGCGGTAATCATAAATCACGATGCAGAAGTGTATTATCACGGTAATTATACACACAGTTCGGTACTTTGTGGCTTTGGGTTAATAAACTATGGAATGATTGCCTTAGACCAACTTATTAAAGGAAAAGATTTAGTCACAACCGACTACTTCGTAACTCAAGACACTGATTGTTTTAATACAATAAATACAAGATGGAATATAAATTAGAAAACCTTATACAAAGTGAACTTATAAAAGTAAAAGAAAG
>JBCDJE010000432.1:0-4385 GCA_038748185.1 Bacteroidota bacterium | reverse complement strand
TTGGCTTAGGTAAATAGGGAACTATTTCAAATTCTATCATATCTTTGCTGAGTACTTGGTACATAGGGTTGTAGTTTTATGTTTCGCAACACTAATATCTACAACCCTTACTTTTTTCTCAAAAAAAGTCAAGATGACTTCTAAATAAAAAAAATGCATATCAAATAGGTAAAAATAAAATCTTCTACAATTTAAAAATACCTGAGATGATACGCATTATTAGCAAAAGTATGATAACCAAACATTTTTTACCATATTTATCAAAAGCGCAACGTGGCTTTGTGAGTAAAGTACCTCTTTGGGAGGTGATCAATGCAATTATCTACAAACTCAAATCAGGGGTACAATGGAGTTTACTTCCCTGTAAGTCTCTGATTAGGAGCAACAAAATTAAATATGGAGCTGTCTATCACCATTTTAGGAAGTGGGCCAAAAACGGAAGCTGGCAACGGGTATGGAGCCGGTTTTTATCACACCACAAACACCTGCTCGATTTAAGTATTGCAGCACTGGATGGTACGCATACACCGAGTAAGAAAGGAGGTGAATCCGTTGGTTATCAAGGGAGAAAAAAGTGTAAGACAGGGTGGCTGCCACTACCAACACACTCTGGCTGACAGATCGTCAAGGAAGTGTCCAGCGTGGAACGTAGTCACTTTTTTAAGGCCTATAGCAGGAAACCATCATGATGTGTACCAGTTATCGAAACAGTTGGAAGAACGGATAAGAGAACTTCAATGGGCAGGGATCACCGTAGACGGATTATTCCTTAATGTTGATGCAGCTTTTGATAGTGTGGACTTCAAAAATACATGTCAAAAACATGGAATAATATTGAATGTACCTGTAAATCAAAGAAATAGCAAAGAGTACCTAGAACGCGATGACTACTTTGATCAAGTAATGTATCAAGAAAGGTACGTGGTCGAAAGGACAAACGCTTGGCAAGATGCCTACCGTTCATTACTCAACAGATTTGATACTACTTTAGATAGTTGGACGGCATGGCATTACATCTTTGCACTAGTTTCTTGGGTAAAAGTTTAAATTAGTTTATAGTAAATCAGAAGCGTTATACATTTAATTCTGAAAACTTTTCTCTCTTGAAACTGCATAAACAGGCACTTCTTTAGTTTTTCCTTTTAGTGGAATATTTCCCAGCTTTTCTATCTGAAAGCCCCTTAGATCAAGCTTATTCTTCAGAAATTCGGAAATCAGGATTTCTTTACCAAAATCATTGCACTTGCCCTGAATTCTAGCTGCAGTATTAATAGTATCTCCATGGTAAGCGATTTCTTTTTTATATTTACCTACCTCAGTTACTGTTACAGTACCTGCATTCATTCCTGCTTTAAAAAAAGGTTGGCAATTATATTTTTGCTGATAATATGTTCCTTTTTTAATCAATTGCTGTTTAAAATTAAAAAATGCATGAATGCAATTCTGGTGCTTTATTCCGTCTTCCTGACCCCATGTTAGAATTACTTCATCTCCTACATACTGATAGATTTCTGCCTCATTTTCTGCTACCACGCCAAGATCGTTAAAACAGTCTTGAATAAGCATACTGTATCTTATATGACCCAATTTTTCTGCTAGTTGTGTAGAAGATTGTAAATCGAGAAACATAAAAATTCGTTCTTCTTCTCTAGGTGTGTAGAACTTTCCTGTAAGCAGTTTGCTAAGATTCTTCTCACCAAGCATTAAGTTTACTTGCCTAAGAATAAGCATAAAAATATCGACAGAGAGCACGTAGAAGTATATGGCAGAACTTCCTTTATCTAGTGCAAAAGGCACTAACCCAATATCAGTTCCAAAATACAATTGATATACAATGTAAGCCACTAAAATGAGCAAGCCCAAGAACAGCAATACAAAAGTAAATCGTAATATTAGCAGTCTTTGAATTGACATGCGTTTATAAACTCGTTCTTCAGTAACTAGCTGAGCATATCCTGAGATGCTTCCTAATATAGGACCTATAGTAGTGGCAATAATAAGACTTGAGAAGAAATCAAACTTGAGATAACCAGCTTCTGTCGTTCCTATACCTCTCACAATAGCTAGAAATATAAATGCCAAAGTCCAACCTATAGCATAGTCTTTAATAATTCTCCATTTGCGTTTATTTTTTAAATCCATTACTTAGTGACTTTCTTCAAAATACGCAATTGCTCCAAGACCAAATCGACTCTCTCTTTAACACTGGTATCTCCTTCAATTTTTAATACCGTACAGGTTAACTGCGTTATCCACAATTCATGTTGAGAAATACTCCTACCAGTAAATTTTTTGTCGTCATAGCGTACAGCCCATTCTAAGAAAGCGCTAGTATTGGCTTTGATATTTTCATCTGAATACAGGAGATTACCATACCTTGCAGTTTCTCTCTTTCTAAGTCTCTCCATGCGAATTTTTTGGGGTATATACAGAAAAACGGCGAGGTCAACCGCTAGTTTCCATTGTTCTCCCCAACTTACCATAGAACCACTTATAATTACCGATTTATATTTTTCAATAGCTGAAGTGATACTAGCATTCCTTTGCTCAAGTGGAATCTTTTGTTGATAAGGCGGATTTGTTCTTTTCCAATAAAAATCATCTGCATCTAAATGCATCCAGCCTAAGTGAGGCGCTAATGCCTTTCCAAGCGTAGTTGTTCCTGAACCGCTTGCACCAAAGATGTGTATTCTCATAAGTGATTCAATCGCTTACTAAAGACTTATCTAAACACGAGTTCAAAGTAACAGCTTTATCTGCTACTTACAAAAGTGATTTTTCAAGCAGTACTATCAGTAAAAAAAAGAAGTATTGGTATATAACTAATAATAGAAATATGCCAATACTTTAATAGCTTAAATCCAATAGAGTATTCTAAATGTGGTCAGTTTCTACTATAAGAGCTACAACTGCACCTCCTTTACTAAATGCTTTAAAAGACATTTCCTCTGAGGTAAATTGTACATTTTCAGGGCTTACTAATTTATTTCCTAAAACAGTCTTAAGTCTACTAATAAACTTACCACTTGTACCAGCAAGCGAAGCTTTTATACTTTCTATATCCAAAGGGTCTTTAGAATATAATACACATAAATAATCTTTCCCAACAGTATTATCCATCGTGATGTAATGATCTTCACTTGGCAAAGCAACATCATTCTGTTTGTAATTAAGGTATGCGCTTACCTTAGGCTCATAGGGAAAAAGTTGAAATATTTCTTCAGTATTGTCTGTTCCTAAAGCATAAACATAAGCCGGCTCATTGTTACTTAGGTAAATTCTGAAACTTGTACCTGAAGCATATTTTTTTATCATCTTATAGTATTGCCCCATCAACTCACCTTCCATCGTTTTTCCTTTGTCGGTAATGAATTTTACTTTACCAGAAAAATCTTCTTTAGGTACTTCTGCAACAACTGGAACAGTTTTGCGAGCAGGTTCACTAAAAATCTCATAAGCATACTTAGTGAAATTACCAAAATCCTTGTACTTTATCCATATAAAACCTTTATTTCCCCAGTCTTCTCCCCAACTGTTCATAATTTCAAAAGCTCCTCCATATTTATTGTCGTCATACCCAATAACACACATGGCATGTCCCCCAAATTTTTGATTATGATCCTCTGTGGGTTCCCAAACTTCTTTGGCATCATAAAAGGAAGGAGCGCATTTCATTCCAAAAACTACCGGATAGTTTTCTGATAAACTCTTCTTTACTGTTTCGATTTTCATTTGAGCGCTTTGCTCTCTTCCAAATAGACGGGCAAAATCTTTGATTTTGTGCCGCATAGCTTTGTCTTGCAATGTGGCTTCTACATTAGGTGCACATTGGGGTCTAAAATCTTCATACTTTACTGAACCATTGTATTTCATATAATTCAAAGCATCGAAAATACTGGCACCATAAGAGCAATTTTGGTCATTTTTATCCTTAATCATTTGATAGATAAATCCTGGTGAATAAGCATTTTCATTAATGACCGCAGGATCAGTCCATCCATTTTTCATGGCTTCAATAATGGTTCTGGCTGCCCAATTACTTGACCAACCTACACAAGTACCAAAATCACCTTGGTTCATAGGCGAAGGGCAATATGGTTTTAAAGAGTTACTTGGTGGTACTGATTCTACATACAGACCTCTTGTTAGAGTAGCTTTTACAGGAGCATTATCATACTTATCGTCATCAAACACTAAGCCTGTGCGATAAGCTTGTCCTTGTACAAAAAAGGCACTTAAAAGTAAAGTATAAATCAGGATAAACTTTTTCATAAACTATTTATTGAATTATTATGCAGATGCATTTTCATTAGTTACTGAGTCTTTTCAAGACACCACAATATTTGCTCTTTGGTTATAAATAAAGGATGTAAGGCTCTAAAAAT
>JBCDJE010000431.1:0-4407 GCA_038748185.1 Bacteroidota bacterium | reverse complement strand
TCTTCAATAAAGGCCGGATTTTCTTTTAAGTTATCTCGCAGAAAATATAAAATTGCTGTTTTGATACCACTAAATGAGAAATTTAACTCTCCAGATGCCTTTACTTTAGGAAAAGTAAAAGCATCTGGATTGCCTTTTTGGGCATATTTATCAATCAAAGGTCCTCCGGGATAGGGTAAACCCAATAATTTTGCTGTTTTATCAAAGGCTTCTCCTACTGCATCGTCAGTAGTTTCACCAATGATCTCCATAGAGAAATAATCTTTTACCAATACCAGCTGGGTATGGCCTCCACTTACAGTAAGGCAAATAAACGGAAATGATGGTTCAGGTTTGTTAATAAAATGTGCCAGTACATGTGCTTGCATATGGTTTACTTCTATAAGCGGAATTTTTAACCCCAACGCAAGCCCCTTTGCAAATGAAGTGCCTACTAGCAATGCGCCTAATAATCCTGGACCTCTTGTAAAAGTAACTCCTTGTAACTCATTTTTTGTAATATTAGCATCTTTCAGTGCTTTTTCTACTACCGGAACTATATTCTTCTGATGTTCTCTTGAAGCAAGTTCTGGTACTACACCTCCGTATGCTTCATGAACTGACTGAGAAGCAATAACGTTACTTTTAATCTGACCATTAATAATCACAGCGGCAGAAGTCTCATCGCAAGAAGATTCTATAGCCAGTAAAATACTCATGTTTTTATGTAAAAATTTTGCGCTATTATTGTTTTAGTTTGTGGTAGAAAATCAATTTAAGCTTTTAAGCCAAAAGAAAATCAATTATCGTATAAATGCATATTTTGCAGGTTGGTCAATTAAAATAAGAAAATAGCAACCAATTATTTGAATAACAATAGCAAAAATAGGAAAATAAGCTTTAAGAAGCTCAGGGTAATTAGCTGGCTGTTAAAAATATTCAGCAGTTCCCTTTTTGCTTTTTTAGTACTTTCTATGGGTATTACCATGTTTCTACAATATCCCTTTATTCAAACAAAAGTAGCAGAAAAAGCAGCCAGTTTTTTCTCAGAGCGAACAGGTTTCCCCATTACAATTAAAAGTGTTTCTATCAATTGGTTCGATGTAGTTCACCTTAAAGATGTACATGTAAAAGATACTTCTAATAATGAAATGATTTATTTAGAAGAGTTGGTAATAGATTATCAGTTTAGAAATCTTTTGCAAGACGGCGATATTTATTTAGACCAAGTAATTTTAAGAAATGGAAAGGTAAATTTATTGAGAGGGCAAACTCTGAATATGACAGGGTTTATCAGTGCCATTCAGCAATTAGCCAAAAAAAAGAGCACAAAAAAAAAGCGTAAAAGACCAAAATTTCATATTACTTATGGCAGCTTAGAGAATATGTCTTTTTCTTATGAAAAGCCAGAAGCATCTTATTTTGATCCAGAACTTTTCGATTATAACCATTTTGGATTTAACAATATCTACGGCGAAGTAAGTAATTTTAGAATATCTGCCGATACTATTGAACTGCAAGCCCATCAAGTACATGCAACCGAAACTAAGACCAAAAAAAATGTAAATGAATTGCATGCACATTTTATGTTTACAAAAAGACGAATGTCTTTTGGGGACTTACATGCTGTTGTTGGCAAAAGTATTATAAGAGATTCGTTGGTATTGGTGTATGACACTGTAGCTGCTTTCAGTAACTTCAATGAAGAAGTTGAGATTCTTGCAGAAGTAAAAAATTCAATAATTCATACAGAAGATTTAGCTGTATTTACTTCTTACATGGCAGCTAAAAACGATACTTACCAGATTAATGGAAAGTTCAGAGGGAAGATAAATAATTTTAGGCTGTATAATATGAAAACCCGCTTCGGTGAAAGCAGTCTACTTACCGGAGATATTTCATTTAGGGGGCTTCCTGTTTTAGACGAAACGCTCATGAATCTTAATTTTGAGCAATCGAATGTGAATACTAAAGACCTAAGTCCTTATTTTTTTGCTGACCAAAACCGGATACTCCAAAAGTTCGGTAGAGTTAATTTTAATGGAACTTTCATAGGCTTTTACAACGATTTTGTATCTCAAGGCGCATTTGAGACAAACTTAGGTTACTTTGAAACCGATATTAACTTAGAAACTATAAAAAATACTTACCGCGGTAACATCTTAGCCAGAGACTTTGAACTTGGCAAACTCATTGAACAATCGGCATATGTTGGTAAAATAAATATGAAAGGAAGAATAGCTGGTACAGGCTTGGCACTTTCGCGCGCCAGGCTTGATTTTGATGGTGCAGTAAATAGCATCGAAATGCTAGGATATTCTTACAAGAATATTATTACAGATGGTCATTTTGAAGAAGGACTGTTTAAAGGTAAGATGAAAGTTAATGATCCTAATATTGCCTTATTTATAGATGGTGAAGTAAATGTTAAAGATGAAACATTTAACTTTTGGGCTGAAATCGATAGCACTTACTTGCATAACCTAGGATTTACAAACCAGCCCTCTTTTTTAAAAACTAATATTGATGCACGTTTTGAAGGACTAAGCTGGGAAAATGTAAGTGGTAAACTAGATCTACTAGAGAGCAATTTTGGATATAATAATAAATACATCGATATTGAGCAACTCAGCATTTCTACTACAAAAGACTCTTTAACTTTTATAAGAGAGGCAAACATTGCTTCTGAATTGTTCCAATTTAATACCAAAGGAACTTTTGACCTCATTACTTTATACCCTGATGCCCTCCGGTATCTCAAAGAATTTTCCAATCATATAGAGTTAAAAGAAGTTGAAAAAGAGCTAACCCAAATAGAAGAAACAGAAATTGAAAAGCGTAAAAGAAATAAAAAGGCAATACCAGAACTTCATAATTATTGGATGGATTTCGACTTATCATTATACGATGTCAATAATTTGATAAGTCTTTTTGAAGATAGCCTCTACCTCTCTCCAGCTTCTCAACTAAATGGAAATTTAATATTTGGAGATACAACTGAATTACTATTAAGTTATCATGCTGATACTATCGTTTATCATAATTACGAATTTATTGAGGACAGTCTATTACTTTTCACGGGTAGATACTCGGAAAATGAAACAGATTCATTAGATTTTCTTTTTGAAAGCCAAATCATCTCAAAAAAGCAAGACCTTCGCAGTTTTGAAACCGAAGATTTAAACTTTACAAGCAGTAAATTAGGTAATACCATTCTTTTTAATGCTTCAATAGATCATACGCTTTCCGAAGATGAAGCTAATCTCAATGGAAACATAGCCTTTTATCCAGAACATTTCGATATAAGTCTCACAAATACCAATTTTTTGTTTCTCAATGAAAGGTGGATTCAGAACGGATTAAACAAAATAGTTTTTGACGATAATATTCATTTTGAAGACGTAAGCTTTGCTAACAAAAATCATTTATTGCTATTAGATGGAACTATTTCGACTGATAGCACAAAGGCAATGGATATTATTTTGAAAAATTTTGAAATAGACATGCTCAACAATTACAGCGAAAAAAAATTAGCAGGCAATATGAATGCTGCTGTAAAAATCCGAGATATTTACAACACACCAAGGTTTGAAAGCGACATTACCATTGATAGCTTACAAATCGATCAATTCTATTTAGGAGGTTTAAATGCCAATTCAACTTGGAGTGATCAGTATGAAAGATTGGTTATTGATGCTACCCTTAGCAGAAAAGAGTTTTATTCTATAGATATTGATGGTTATTATTCAACAAAAGCTTCCTCTACTGAAAAATTTAAAATGGAAGCAGTATTACAAGAAGCACCTCTTTTTATTACAGAACCTTTTCTTAAAGGTGTTTTTTCCGATATCCAAGGCGTAGCTACAGGCAGGTTACAAATTGCTGGCTCTCCAGAGTCTCCTATTCTTGAAGGAATATTAGCACTTAAAAATGGAGGAATAAAAATCGATTACTTAAATACGAATTATAGTTTTAACGATACCATTTTCTTTGAAAACCAACTAGTACGCTTTAAAGACTTTGATTTAATTGATACTGATAAGAATAAAGGAGTATTAAACGGAGCTATTTTTCAGAATAAAGCCAATACATATGAAATCGATCTTTGGGGTAAAATGAAAAACCTGAAAGTGCTGAATACAAAAGAAAAAGATGATGTACTTTACTATGGTGAAGCTATTGGAACCGGTAGTGTTCATTTTTCTGGTCCTTTTTCAGACTTGGCAATAAATATTAATGCAACTACCGAAAAAGGCACAAAAATTTATATCCCACTTGAAGGATCTGAAGATGTAGAAGAAAGAGAGTTCATTACTTTCATTAGTAAAATTGTAAAAGATTCTATTAATCCATTACAAAAAAAACAAGAATCATTTGGCTTGTTGCTTAATATGGACATTCAGATCACTCCAGATGCCTACTGCGAGA
>JBCDJE010000430.1:0-4421 GCA_038748185.1 Bacteroidota bacterium | reverse complement strand
GGTTTTTCTAATTATGATTTTAGGATTTACCTTGCACTGGTTACCAACTGAATGGAAGAATTTTGGTACTGAGACCTTCGTTAAAATTCCCGACTTTGCAAAAGCTACCATTATACTTGCTGTTATTATTGTTTTGTTCCAAGTGAAATCTTCCGAGCTTCAGCCTTTTATCTACTTCCAGTTTTAAATCTATCAGTTTTAGCTAGTTACATCCCTAATGCTAACTATCTAAATTAGAAATTTTAGATATATTTGCTTTGCACTGCAAATTGAAATATGTAATAATTTGTAGCAGTATAGTCTAGCTTACCCAGAATATTGTATAGCTTTTCTATCATACAAGACAAGCTTTAAAGCATAATAAAGATCAATTAAATAGTACTGCATTTTTAAAAATTATTTGTATTTATGTGCCCTTTGAAAAAGAAGTCAGTAAACGTTCATGTAGTGATTAGCATAAAAATTTATTAAATAGAAATACTGATACATATAAAAGTAGGATTTACCACTTAAAAAAAATTAAAATAGATGCCTTGGTTTAAAAGAAAAGAAAAGGGGATAAATACACCTACCGATCAAAAAAAAGACTCTCCAGAGGGGCTTTGGTACAAAACGCCTAGTGGAAAAATCGTCCACATGAAGCAGTTAAAAAATAATTCTTATGTGAGCCTTGAAGATAGTCACCATGTTAGAATTGGTTCAACAGAATATTTTGAAATTATTTTTGATGATAATCAATTTGAGGAAATCGATAAAGACATGATTTCAGGTGATCCACTTCAATTTAAAGACACTAAAAGTTATGTAGAGCGAATAGAAGCCAGTCAGCAAAAAACTGGTCTTAAAGATGCTGCCCGTTCTGCCCACGGAAAAATGAATGGCATTAACTTAATTGTGTGCTGTATGGATTTCAGTTTTATAGGTGGTTCTATGGGTTCAGTAGTAGGAGAAAAAATAGCTAGAGCAATAGATTATGCACTAAAAACAAAGATTCCTTTTTTAATGATTTCAAAATCGGGTGGTGCCAGAATGATGGAAGCAGGCTACTCACTTATGCAATTGGCTAAAACTTCAGCAAAACTTGCTTTACTTTCAGAAGCTAAAATACCATACATTTCGTTACTTACAGACCCAACTACAGGAGGAGTATCGGCATCTTTCGCCATGTTGGGTGATTTTAATATTGCAGAACCGGGTGCTTTAATTGGTTTTGCCGGACCAAGGGTTATTAGAGAAACAATAGGAAAAGACTTACCCAAGGGCTTTCAAAGCGCTGAATTTTTATTAGACCATGGTTTTGTAGATTTTATTGTTAAAAGAAATGAGCTAAAAAATAAGCTTACTACCTTATTAAAGATGCTCGAAAACTAACTTTTCCATTTTTTAAGTGCCAGTTTATTTATGAGGGAAAACAAATTATACTATTCAATAGATTGGCCTATTGTTATTATTTATCTCGCTTTACTTCTTTTTGGTTGGATAAATATCTACGCGGCCATCTACGATCCTGAAATTAAGCAAAGCATATTTAACATAAATTATAATTCCGGTAAACAACTGATTTGGATTGCCTCAGCCGGCATTTTGGTTATCTTGGCGTTAGCAGTAGATTTTAAATTCTATGAAACTTTTGCCTACGGCATTTATGGATTTCTCATATTTTTATTAATTACTGTTCTATTTTTTGGCAAAGAAGTAGCTGGTTCGCGTTCTTGGTTCGACTTTGGAGGTATTAGGCTTCAGCCTGCCGAATTTGCAAAATTTGCTACGGCACTCGCTTTGGGTAAATTTCTAAACAGTACAAATAAAAAAGCTGACTCTGTTCCAGTATTGGCGACTTCCCTGCTAATTATCGGGTTACCCGCAGCAATGATTGTATTACAAGGTGATGCAGGATCTGCTTTAGTATTCACTGCTCTGGTATTAGTACTTTATAGAGAAGGTTTTCCTGGATTCATTTTAGTAATAGGTGTAATCCTAGCCTCTTTCTTTGTAATCACGCTTTTCTTTAGAGAAGCTTATTTTAGTACCTTTATTACAACAGTAGCCGTTTCGGGCTTTGCAATAGCACTTCTGAGTTACCTGTTGGTACATAAAAGAAAAAAAATACGTGCTGCGATTGGAGTATTTACTGTAACCATACTACTTATCATTCTAGCATTTAGTATGGATTATATTTTAGTTAATATTTTAAAACCTCACCAAAGGTCAAGAATAGAAGTATTGGTTGATCCATACAAAGACCCTAAAGGCTCAGGATGGAATGTAATACAATCGAAAGTTGCTATTGGCTCAGGTGGTTTTTTGGGAAAGGGTTTTCTGCAGGGTACTCAAACTAAATTTGATTTTGTACCAGAACAAAGTACTGATTTTATCTTTTGTACAGTAGGAGAAGAGTACGGTTGGATGGGTAGTATTGTCATTATTTCCTTGTTTACTGTACTTCTCTCAAGAATTATTGCACTAGCTGAAAGACAAAAATCTCGATTTTCTAGGGTTTACGGCTATAGTGTAGCTTCTATTATTTTCTTTCACTTTACTATTAATATTGGAATGACTATTGGGTTATTTCCAGTCATCGGTATTCCACTTCCTTTTTTCAGCTACGGAGGTTCTTCATTGTGGTCTTTTAGTATTTTACTTTTCATCTTACTAAAGCTTGATGGGCATCGCTCGCAAGTTATGGCAAGATAGAATTATTGGAGATTTAGCCGTTTTTGTAAGTTCTAAAGTTACTCACTACCAAGTTTCTAATACTATTTTTTCCCCATCAAAAACAGCATAAGTTGTATTAGCTATCCAGTCGCCAATATTAATGTATTTGCTTTTTTCACTAATCTGTAATTCTGAAGGGATGTGTCTATGCCCAAATAGATAATAATCACAATGCTGCTTATTTTCATAAGCTTTACAATACTGAAAAATATATTCTTCCTCGCCAAAAAACTTCAACCCTTTGTCCATTTTTTTATGTTTTTTCCCTTTTGACCATGTATGAGCAAGCCACATTCCAATATTAGGGTTTAATACACCAAATAACCATTGACATACCGGGTTCCGAAACACTTTCTTCAGCACTTTGTAGGAATAATCACCAGGGCCTAATCCGTCACCATGCCCTATCAACATTTTTAGATTATTACAATTTAGTTCTAAAGGATTATAGTAAACAGGTATACCAAGCTCTTGGGTAAAATAACCGAACATCCACATATCGTGATTACCTGTGAAAAGCGAAATAGCAATGCCCTTATCAACCAGTTCTGCAAGTTTTCCTTGAAATCGAATAAAACCTCTTGGTATTACATATTTGTATTCAAACCAAAAATCAAAAATATCTCCAAGCAAAAAAATATGTGCAGCGTCTTTTTGAATGTGATCTAGCCAAGTAATAAAATTTTTCTCCCTAATTAAACTCTCTTCTTCATTTGGGAAGCCCAAGTGAAGATCGGAAGCAAAATATATTTTTTCCCCAGCCTGTAAATCGATTTGAAGCATTAATTATTCAAATAAAAAAAGCCAACAAAATATATTTGCCGGCTACCAGTGCTTTTTTGAAAACTATAATACAAATTCTTAGAATCTTTTCTCTTTTACTTTAGCAGCTTTTCCTTTCCGACCTCTTAAGTAAAATAATCTTGCTCTTCTTACTTTACCCTTTCTTGTTACTTCTATTTTATCGATACTTGGTGAAATAATTGGAAAAATTCTTTCAACACCTACCCCATTGGAAATTTTCCTTACTGTGAAAGTTTCGCCGTTTGTACCTTTATTTTTACGCTGGATCACAGTTCCTTGAAACTGCTGTATCCTTTCCTTATTACCTTCTTTAATTCTTACGTGTACATTTACCGTATCTCCAGATGCAAACTCAGGAAAAGAAGTTCTTGATTCTGTATAATCGTTCTCTACGATTTTTATTAAGTCACTCATTTTATTCAATATTTATACTCACGAGTAAAAGGGATGCAAATATAGAAATAATATTTATTAATTTTGTTCCTTTAAACGGATTATCATATAAAATTACAAAGTCTCTAAAGAATTCAAATAGTCTTTTGCTTGTACTAAGAGTTTCTCTTTTTCTTCCTCTTTCATTTTATCAAGTATCCGATACATCATTCCTATTCGCGGGTTCTTCTGCAACTTTTCTCTATTTCGATCATAAAAATGCCAGTATAAGCTATTGAAAGGACAGGCTTTCTCTCCATGCCTCTTCTTTTTATTATAATAACATGATTGGCAGTAATTACTCATTTTATCAATGTAATTGGCAGAAGACACATAGGGTTTTGTAGCAATAATTCCCCCATCGGTCGCGTTCGACCACTGTGACGTCGTCCCCTTGGAAAACTGCGTCGACATCTCCGGTATCGACGGTCCGTTCCCAGGCGAGGTTGGAACCGAACCCGTCATGGATC
>JBCDJE010000429.1:0-4438 GCA_038748185.1 Bacteroidota bacterium | reverse complement strand
AGAGTGGCTGGCTTTTCAACTTCTTGCAGATTTTAATAAAGATGTTGCAGAAAATATAAACTTGAAATTTCGCTATTTACTGTTTGCTAATTATGAAGATTTTAGAAGCAGGACAATTGACCATAGGTTAGATGCGATTGTAACAGCAAGTATTAATAAGTACATCAATACCAGTTTAACAGTTAACATGTTATACGATTTTGATCAAGATGATCAAGTACAGTTAGCACAAGCCTTGGCAATTGGTTTCCAATATAAAATAGGAAATCAAAAATAATTTTAAGTAAATCCATTGTCAATATATCGGCAGAGGAATCTTGTAAAAGCTTTACAAGATTCCTCTTTTTTTAGTAGAGAAAAACTGTTTAGCTAGCTTTCTGTAAAAAATGTAGCAAATTTGAAGCAAATTTGATCGATAAATGGGCATCTTTTCCTATATTTATTTTTAAGACTATTTTTACGCTGAACCTTTATGCAGGACTTAAATGACTTCCTCGAACTGGAAATTTATCCGGTTATCTATAATAGACTAGATGTACTTTTACCAGAATTTGATCTACAGTTCAGAAATCGCTATTGGCAAAGTGCAAAAAATAACCTGCTAAAGACAGATGGCACAGAAGGTAGCACAGGTGCTTCGGTATATATTTATGAAAACAGACCGGGTATTTTAAAAAGTTATAAAGCTTCAGCGCCAAGTAGAAATATAGTAAACTATCTGAGTGAGCGAGATGGGAAAGAATGGATTGAATCTATCAGGGTAATTGCCGACTTTGCCGGAGTAAAACTTCCTAATACCTCCCAAATAGATAATGAACAAGTACGAGAAACTGCTATAAAAAAAGCCAAGAGCAGAGATGTTTGGCAATTACTAGAAAATTACTTTCATCATCTGTTAATAAATAGTGAAGAAGCTACATCGCATCTCGAATATTTACAAACAGCACGAGCTTTTACCGAAGACGATATTGAGTTTACAGGCTTTGGTTTTTATCCCGGGAAAGAAAGAACTGCAACTTACCTGCAAAAAAAAGGGATTGATAAAGCCTTGGTAAGTGATGTATTATCTGCTTTTACAGCTGATGAAAAATTTAACCTGACTATTCCTACTGGAGACAGACTTGGCAGAACTACAGGTTTTATCTTGAGAAATATTTCTCCTAATACTAAAGGTGACAGGTATCGCTATACCGAAGGCTTTGAAAAATCAAAGCAATTATTCAATCATACAAGTTCAAGTCATGTAAAAGAGGGAGCGTTAATCCTAGTTGAAGGACAGATAGATAGTAAATTGATTGAATCTCGAGCAATAGGAAGAGCTGCGTCTATTAATGGAAGCGATATTTCTAATGAACAGGTTGAAGCTTTATTTACTTCACAGGAAAAAACAATTATCCTGGCTTTTGATGGAGATGAAGCGGGTAAAACGGCTACTACGCGCGCAATCGAAAAAATACTGCTACATCCCGAAAGTGAAGACATAAACATATTAGTCGCTAATTTACCAGAAGGCTTAAAAGACCCCAATGATATAATTAAAGCAAAAGGTACCGACGCGCTAAAAAAGCTTATTTATGAAGCCAGTCCCCTGCATATTTGGCTTAATTTGAATATTATAAACCAGATTGCTGGGAAAAATGCACAATACCTCAACGCCGTACAAGAGGAGGAATACATTGAAGCAATTGCTCAATATGCCTCAATTATAAAGAATCAACTAAACCGTGGACGCTTTATAGATTTATTTTTGAAGAGCCATGGTGAAAATGCTAATATCTCAAGGCAAACCGTTGAGGAAGCCGCTGCTAAACTTCGATACAACCAACAAGTTGAAGAAGAAACTAAAAGCTTACAAAGAGTTACTCTTGAGGCAAGTAAAAGACTTAGAGAAGGGCAACTGACAGAAGCTAAGGCTTACCTTGAAAAAAAACTTTCTCAATTTACTAGTACCGAAATTAGAGAAAAGGTTAAGCCTTATAGTTTTACTGAATTTTTAGAGGAGACTGCGACTGAACCTGATGATCTAAAAACAGGTATTGAAGCATTGGATCAAATTATTAGAATACCACAATCGGCAATCACTCTTATTGCCGCTAGGCCTTCACATGGAAAGACCAGTCTAATGCTTAACATGTTTTATAATATGATTAAGCTCTACCCCAAAAAGCAATTGTACTTTTTCACTTATGAAGAGCCGGCAAAATACCTAATGCTCAAAATCTTAAATCGCATTTTATTTGAAGAGTTTCAATATAGTGCAGACCTTAATTATTTGAGGCGCTACCAAGCTGGCAAAAAACAATACTCCGAAATTGTAGAAAAAGCTAAGAAGCAGCTAGGAGAATTGATAGAAAGCAAGCGGTTAAACATTTTCAGCTTTAACCTTAACGATATTGAATTAGCCGAAGCAGTAAAAGCCCAATACAAAAAAGATATAACCGGAGCAGTATTTATCGATTATATTCAGAAAATACCAGTAAACCAACAGGTAAAAGGATATGAGGTGATTAAACAGATTTCCAATACGATCCTTAACAAAATAGCAGTGCCCCTACAAATTCCTGTAATTTTAGGTGCACAGTTTAACCGTGAGGCAAGAGCTAGTAGGATTGGTGATTTGCACGCCGATATGTTACGTGAAGGAGGTGATCTAGAACAAGATGCCAATACGGTATTAGGCTTGCTCAATTATAATTTTGTAGAAGATAAAGAAGATGAGTTTGGTATAGCTTTTAAAAAAGGGGAAGTAGCACAACTAGATATCAAATCGCTTAAATACAGAAACGGCACACCAGGAAAAATTGCCCATCTAGAACTACACGGAAGACATCACTTGGTAAACTCATTAGAACAGATACCTAGTCTTAATTATTTGAGCAGTGACTGATGAATACATTGTTACAGGCTTTTTGCTTTAGTGCTACTTTGCTGCGAATTGATGACCTTCTTTACATCTTCATCCATAACGGCAAGATCTAAATTTACTTCTTCTAAATTTGCTTTATCTATAGTGGCATGAGTTAGGTCTGTTTCCATAAGGTTGGTTCTTTTCATTGAAGCACCAGAGAGTTCTACACCAACAAGACTAGCTCGCCATAAACTAGTATGATCTAGTACAGTATTTTTTAACGAAGCATCTTTCAGATTAGCTCCCCTCAATAAGGCATGTTTCAAATTAGCTCCTTCAAGATTAGCACTACTAAGGTCTGAATAACTTAAATCTGCAAAACGCAAATCAGCTCCACTCAAATCAGCTTCATGCAAATTCGCCTTTATTAAATTTACCTTATGCAAATTTGCATCAGCCAAATAGCAGTTTGAAAGGTTAATTTTCCCATAACCAAGTTTATTTAACCTTTTCACATTTCCAACAATACGGTATTTAGCCTCTTTTTCTTCCCATCCTCTAAAATCATCTATTTCCTCTTTATAGCGTTCCGATTTTTGTTTCTTCTCTAAGAATTTATTTAAGTAAGCTAGCAATACACCAAAAACAAAAATGTCAAAAAGAAGTCCATGTGCTTCTATTAATATATCTCTTCCGCTATTACTTTCTAAGTACCTAATGTCAAGTATAGAAATGATTATAATAAGAATGATTCCCACCACTACAGTTATACCTATAGGAGTTTGAATAATCAATGCCAAGCGATTTTTCCGCAATAGTGGGAAAATTCTTTTTGGGCGTCTGCTACGGTGTCTTTTCAAAATCAATAATTTTTATCTCTACCGATACAAAAAAAATTCTTTAATTTACAGGAGAAAAATATATTTAATTTCATTACTAATATATTTCAATTAAGAAATCATACTTTTTCAACTTACTAAGTTATTTAAATTTTGATATAAACCTTATTGTACGTACACTATACGAGTTAAAACATGTATGCAGTAACAAATTGAGGGCACTTTTTTTAAGGTTATTATGTAGATAAATATCTTTAGGTTCAACTGCTGTACTTTTTTGACTACGTTTTTCATTATCCAAAAATATGTAATAAGGCATATTTTTCAATAAAACTTTTTGGATAAATTGTATGGTTAATGAAAGACGGTAAAATTAAATTTATGGATGAAAATTCTTTAATGAATAATTTTGATATTCTCAATCTTTCACCAATTCCAACCATACTACTAAATGAAAGCTTAGTAATAGTCTATACAAACAATAGTGCAAGAACACTTTACAAGTATGAACATAGCTTGTTTGGAGTTGCTTACAGTGAGTTATTAAATACCGACATTACTCATCTTACTATAGCAGAAATTTTTACTATTGAAAAACACAAGAAAGCAGATGACACTACCTTATATGTTGGAGTAAAATACAATGAAATTGAGATTGAAGGTCAAGTCCACTATATTCTTCAAATAAATGATATTTCTGCTGTTAAGAAGCATCAAAATAAAATCAATGATTTAATTGCTGAAACGCATT
>JBCDJE010000428.1:0-4444 GCA_038748185.1 Bacteroidota bacterium | reverse complement strand
TCAGCATATTATTAGTTGTAACACTTTTTAGAAAGCCAGTATCACTATTAATGGAACAAACTTTCATTAAGTAAGCCATGAATGGAGAAGAAAAAGATAGGGAAAATGATGATACTATAGTCATTTTTGATTTTGATGGAACGCTTAGCCCGTATGATACTTTTAGCAAGTTTTTTAATCACTTTTTAAAAACACATCCATTTCGTTTGGTGCTGTTTATTATCATTCTTCCCTCTATAATACCCTTTTTGTTGATTAAGCACACCACAGAATTTGCTTTAAATTTTACCTTATGGAGCTGTACGTTGGGTCTTACACTTAAAGATTGGCAAAGAGAGATTAATGATTTTGCAGTTGAATTTTCTTCACAATGTAATCTATTATATGCCGATGGACTGAGGCAATTAAGATTCCATCAAGAAAAGGAGCATCGCATCTTTATTGTTACAGGAAGTTCTGAAGAATTAATACAGGCAATTTGTCATCAATTTGATTTAAGTAAGATAACCGTAATTGGTTCTGTTATGTATCCATTTTATTATGGTATCATAACACATCGCCGTTGTTTGGGAATAGAAAAGATTCATCAATTAAAAGATCGATATCAGTTATCAAGATGGACTTATATCTACACGGATAGTGTATCAGATATGCCATTGTTGGAACGATCTGAATTTAAGATAATGGTCAATCCGAAAGCAAAGGACTGGAAAAAAGCAAAAAGATATTTAGGAGATCAGCTTCAAAAATTGAGTTGGGCTTAATGCTAAGAGTTTAAAAATATGACCTCTAGAATAATAATATAAGTCTCAATATTGGAATTTTTATCGCTTTTCATCTTTACAAAAAGTGTAGCATTTCACACTGACTTTTAATTATTGTGGCAAAAGCATCTAAGCTTACAACTAAATTTAGTACAGATAGTCAATATACATTTTTGAGTTTGTATACAAAAGGAAATAGAGACGAATAGAAGAACGGGTTACTTTAGAGGAGAAGCATATAGAATTATTCAAAGGATATATACAGAAATACCACTATGAAAAGTTCGAAATTATAAGTCAATTGAGCAAATCCATATTTGATTTATCGAATTTTAAAAAGAAGCTTGATCGCTGAAGATAAGGTAATTAATTTTTTTTAAAATCTGGAGTTCAAGAAGTTTTATTGTGAAAGGGAGGATTTAAAATTGACCTTTAATGGAGGGATACAACTTTACCTCAAAAATCAAAGATATTGAGGGAATACAGTCTTTACTAATGAGTTTTAATAAAAAGTAGCGGGGAGCAGAATCGAACTGCCGACCTCAGGGTTATGAATCCTGCGCTCTAACCATCTGAGCTACCCCGCCAAATGGACTGCAAATATCTTCTGTTATCTTTTTTTTTACAAGCATTCTTTCAATTAATTTATGCTTGTTCTTTTCCTTCATTTTTTTATATTGCATTGTGTACCAACGAATGAGATCATGGGAAAATTTAAGTATGTTGCAGAATATGAAATAAAAGCGGCAGTAAAGATGCTATATCCTTACATTTCAACAGCAAGTGGCTTACAAGAATGGTTCGCAGATGAGGTGAATATCGCGGGTGACAAGCTGCTAAACTTTATTTGGGACGGAGAGTCTCATGTAACTAAAATTGTCTCAAGAAGAACAAATAGTGCCATTAAGTTTCTCTTTTTACCTGAAAACGGTAGCAAGCCTGATCATGAAGATGATAATGACTTACATTATCTTGAATTTAAGATTGATTTTAATGAAATGACTCAAACTTCTTTTTTAAGAGTTACTGACTATTCTGAGATGGATGATCTTGAAGAACTACATGAATTATGGGATCAATTAATTAATAATTTAAAAGAGATTTTAGGAAGTTCATAATATAACAGGCTCGTACCTTGTATAAAAAAAAGAACGGCATAAAAATATTATACCGCTCAAAGTTTCGATATGCTATTTGTTAATGAAGGAAATACATATCGATGTTTTTATTCTGCTCTTAGTGAATTAACTGGCTTGGTAAGTGCAGCTTTTAAAGATTGGTATGACATTGTAAACCAAGCTATGGTAAATGATATACCTCCAGCCCATAAGAAAGTGG
Source organism: Bacteroidota bacterium (assembly GCA_038748185.1). Taxonomy (GTDB): domain Bacteria; phylum Bacteroidota; class Bacteroidia; order Cytophagales; family Flammeovirgaceae; genus Chondrinema. The sequence continues at coordinate 2,342 of JBCDJE010000428.1, read as the reverse complement.
TTATACTTATATTTGTTTTATAAGCAAAATCTTGCAACCATAAATACATAATATACCAAGCTAATGGAGATGCTAAGATGAATGCGATTAACAAGAGTTTCCCAAATTCTTTTGATAGTAACAATATAATGCTGCCTGTGGTAGCCCCTAAGACCTTTCTTACACCAATTTCCTTTGTTCGCTGTGCAGCAGTAAAAGATGCTAAACCAAATAACCCTAAACAAGCAATGAATATCGCTAAGCCTGAAAAAATGCTAAACAGTTTGCCTGCTTTCTGTTCTTCTTCATAGTTCTCGGCAAAAGACTCGTTTAAAAATGTGTAATTGAAAGGCTGGCCAGGTGCGAGATTTTTCCATTTCTCTTCTATATCATTAATAACATTTTTAGTTTGACCTGCTTGAAACCTAATAGCGATTTTGTTTTGCCATCTACCTATTTGTAATACAAGAGGTTTGATGTTTTGCCTGAGTGATTCGAAATGAAAATTCTTGGTAACACCAATTACATTAAAAACTTCAATATCACCCTCACTAGAAGTAAAAGTACCGATTTGTTCGCCAATTGGGTTTTCCCAACCAAAGTGTTTTACTGTAGCTTCATTTACAACTACACTGTTTGAATCTGCAGCATTTTCAATATTAAAATCTCTTCCATTAGTAATTACCATTCCCATAGTCTTGATAAAATCAAAATCTACATTAAACTGAGCTACTACTGTAGTTTGATCGCTTTTCGGATTATTTCCTGGAAAATAAGCCGTATTATTATTGGCTCCATTAACAGGAATATCGGCTGTAATGGTAGCTGAGCTTACTGCTGAATGTTGTAAAATCTCATTTTTTAAACTTTGCACGTTCTCACGACCTAGTACGTAAGTATTTTCTAATATGAGCACTTGCTCTTTGTCATAACCCAAGTTTTTACTTTGTATGTAGGAAAGTTGGTTAAATACTACGATAGTACCTACAATTAATATAATAGAAGTTGCAAACTGAATAACCACTAAGATGCTTCGTAGTAGACTGCTTTTAGCGCCTGTCCTTAATTTCCCTTTCAATACCTGCGCTGGCGAGAAAGCTGATAAGAAAAAAGCCGGATAGCTGCCTGCAAATAGTCCCACTACAATTGCCCCAATTAGCAAATATGCCAATAAATAGGTTTGTTCTAAGTAATTAATAGTTATATTCTTTCCTGCAATCTCATTAAAGTAGCTTAAAAGAATAGGCACCGCAATACTAGCAATAACAAAAGCAATGGTACTAATTAATACAGATTCGATGAGAAACTGCCATATAATTTGTTTTCTATAAGAACCCATAACTTTACGTACCCCAACCTCTTTAGCTCGATTAGCAGAACGTGCCGTAGATAAGTTCATGAAATTAATACAAGCAATAATTAAAATTAAAAGGGCTACTGCAGAAAAAATATAGATATACATAATATCATTATTAGGGGCTAATTCCCCTTGTAAGTCCGATTTCAGATGAATATCCAAAAGTGGTTGCAGGAGAAAATTCACAGAATTACCCGATTCCATAAACTCTTTCAGTGAAGCACCTGTAAACTTTTCTATTTCAGGGCCAATGTATTTTTCAATCATTGAAGGAAACTTGGAAATTAGTTCTTTAGGGCTAGCCCCTTCTTGTAAAACAAGATAAGTGTAAAAATTAAAACTCATCCATTCCTGATTTTTTGACTCATCAAGTGTTTCCATTGAAAAGAACATATCAAAATCGAAATGAGAGTTATCTGGCACTTTTTCAATTAAACCTGAAACTGTATAATCGGTATTTCCATTTATTTTTAAAGTTTTACCAATAGGGTTTTCTTCGCCGAAATATTTCTTAGCTGTTTTTCGATTGATTACAACAGTATTGGGTGCTTTTAATACTTTTTCAGGCTCACCTTTTAGCAGTGGTATAGTAAATACATTAAAAAAATTTGAATCGATATAAGCAATTTCTTCTTCTTTAAAGCTTTTTATTTCACCGCTTGGCGTATCGTACCTTACGAGGAAACTACCTCTTCGCCTAATTCGTGTAGCTTGTAATACTTCGGGGTAATCATTTACGATAGCTTCAGCAAAAGGGGAGGGCATCTCTGGTGCATTAAATTCATTTCCACCAAACATTCCTCTTGCTATAGCTCTGTAGATTTGAGGAGCTTTTTCATTGTATGTATCATAACTGAGTTCATCTTTTACATATAATAAAATTAGTATACAGCAGGTGATTCCAACGGAAAGCCCTGCTATATTAATAAAAGAGTAAAACTTATGCTTCAGTAAATTACGAAAAGCGATTATTAGATAATTTTTTATCATTTCAGTAAAATTAATA
>JBCDJE010000427.1:0-4447 GCA_038748185.1 Bacteroidota bacterium | reverse complement strand
ATTTTTTGAAATTACAGTAATTTATAACCTTACAAGCTTAATATCCATAAAAATTGAGATCAATTTCTTCAACGCTTTTTTCACTTGATATCTGAACGGTTTCTCTATTATTATAGCTAAGTAATAGGAAAAATACAAGGATTGCTCATAAAACAAGAAAAGTTTGTGACCTTATATGGTCATACCATTAATGAAAGTAGTATCATCAATGCCAATACCAAACTCTATGGCGCCCTTGAGGGGATCGAGTAGAAAATCAAGATAACTCTTTTGGGGCATAAAATAGTCCATGTAGATGAATCAGTCCTAATGGTAATAGATAAATTGGCTCCATACGGCTTGTGACCAAGTACTTTGTCATTTGTTGGTACATGAAAGATGTGGTAAAGTAGCCCTAAATGCTTCTTCGTCTATTTTACCTCATTATAAAGATTGAGTAGTACATGGCTGTTGGAAGAGTTTGGGTTTATCAATTGCAAACATGCCCTATGCAACAAATAAACCCTTAGGGAATTCAATGCTTTGATAGAACAAGACGGAATTTGGGCTAAAGATATGTACAAATTGTTCTGCTGGCTTTACAAGCAAAACCAGCAAGACAAACGACAATCAAGGATTTTGACTATTGGCAAACTCAATATCAAGCTATTTGTAAGCAGGCAGACCAACCATAAAATCAGGCAGGGAGGAGGCAGAAACTTATTGAATCGTTTAGTAGAACATCAACAAATCTGTAATATTCTTAATGGGTTGGAGTATCAGTTCAAGGGTGTCTAAACTATTACAAATTTTTAATGAAACAAAGGTGTGTTTTAAAGAAAAATAGCGTGATGATTGTTAGGAGTGCTTATATATTCTTTAAAATTGACCACCTCGTATACATTCTGGGATACTAGAATTTATATAGGGAAAGCTATTTTTTTAAATCACTCTCCTAACTTTTTTATATTTTCTTCTGGTTTTATCTCCTCTGGTACTTTTCCTGTATTCTGTTCTAAAAGGTCACGTAAATCGGAATGATTCTTTTTATGCAATGATTCTACTTCATCCAAATCTGATATACCTGATTTAAATCCTTCATTGGTCATTTCTACTGCTAAATCTCTTACTTTTAATAAAATGAGCGGTAATTCTTCATCGGGTAAAGGATTCCCATTAAATAGCACCTGTCTGCCTGAAAAGTCTATCTGGATATAGTCTGTATGTTCTCCTCCTATTGCTTGTATACTAGTAGAAAATTTCTGTTTTGTTATTTCAAGTTTATTCCAATACTCTAATCGTTTATTTTCTTTTAATTGGATTAAAGCTTTTTCACATTCAATAAAATACCACGAGCCTGCCTTCCCCTTTCATTATTTTCAACCATGGCCAATTCTTTAGCCATGTCTATAGTAAGGGCATAATCATTTCTTTTACTACCTCCTTTTTCTCGTTCCACAATTTTATGGAACGAGGTATAGTCTGTTCCTTCTTCAAATTTATATCTTCTGATCCGATTTTTTATCCAAGTTGAAAAATCTTGCTTACTTTCTAAGAAAGTATGTAATTCTCTAGCATCAATTAAATTTCCTTGATAGATTTTTATTATTTCCATAACTCATTTCTTTTTGTTCTCAAAGATATTGAAGCAATTTAAAAATAAAAGTTAACAAGTTTTCTGTTCTTGAGGAACATCAGGGTGTAAGCCAAGCAATGTACCTCTACCCAATTTCTCGCCCTTGTTTCATATCTTACACTCAACTGGACTTACAACAAAAAACTGGACGATTCGATTGAAAAAGCTTCAAAGTGGCTTCCAAAGACTGCCGACGGCTGATTGGCAAGGAGTAGATAAAGGGAATAGTCGGATGGCCGGTGTCAAGGAAACAACTGTCGGTTGAGACACAGGATAAGAAGGGCTTTCAGGAAATCGTGCAGCTTCTCAAGAAAAATGGAGAACTATGGAATTGCTGGGATAATGTGGTTGCCAAGAGCTTCTACGTAGCGTAGGCTTTAAGACCTCAAATACGAGAGTATGAACTGGTTCAAATTCGAATCTTCTGAACAGTCCTATTATCATGTGTATGATTATAGCTTGAAGAAACTACATTCAGTTCTGGGCTATATGACCCCAAGTTCAACTGAAATCTAAAAAAGATACCTAAGTAAAAGTGTCCCAAATTTAGTTGCAAGTCCAAATACTCACTACCTGAAAATTGATACACAAACTTGCGTTCGACTTATCTCTATATACAGGGTTTCTATATTAATTGTATATTGACGTCAATCTAAGTTTTATACAATCTCACTGATCTCATCGAATAAAGTATTCATATTCCTTACTTTCGAGGATACTATTCAGATAAGTTACTTTAAACTCTACTCTCCTATTTCTTTGGTGTTGTTTTTCAGAACATGAAATACCATCCGTACATCCATTTTTGAGTCTTAACTCACCATAGCCTTGAGTTGTTAATCTACTAGGATGAATACCTTTGCTTATTAAATAGTTTCTCGCTGCTTTAGCTCGGTTTTCCGAGAGTCTAAAATTATACTCATGAGAGGCTCTGGAGTCAGTATGAGCACTAATCTCACCTTCCATGTCAGGATATTTTATTAAAAGATTATATAGGGTATCTAAATCCGGAGCAGCATCATATCTAATAGCATATTTATCTAAATCAAAATAAATATGGTGTAGTTCCAATACCATCCCCTCTGTCAATTCTAAATTTGAATGTAAAGAAGGAGGTAACAATGATTCATCAAAATTTAGATTTAGTGTTACAGGATTACATTCATCATTGATTTTCTCCGATGAAACCATATCCATTTTCGATGAAAACTTTTCTTTACTACCTAAAAGGACATAATCGCAACCTTTTTCTGCGGGTAGTCTAAATTTACCTGAATTATCTGAATAAACTTCAATATCTTCACCAGTACACATATTAGTAAGTATAACTTTGGCTTTAGGTAAAGGCTTATTATACTTTTCATTCATCACTACACCACATATATTAATACCTTTATTAGAATTTGCTTCGTTTTCAACACAAATAGGGAGTTCAACCTGAATAACATTACCGTCTTTAGAGTTTCTTGTAGTAACAAATTCTTCTCCATTACAATCACCACAAATAGTATATCCTTCTTTAGATGCTGAAACTAGGAAATCTTGATCAAAAGGAACATTAAAATAAAACCTACCCTCTTCATCTGAAAACTTACTATCAACTATGGTTTCATTAGTCGACAAGTTTACCATAGAACCTGTAATGATTTCTCCTGTGTTACAATTTATCACTATACCTTCTAATTGAATGGTATTGTCTAATTTAAAATGATAAATATCGTCCCCATTTCCAGATCGATTAGAGGTAAAGTAACCATCTATATTTGTCTGATTAATAATAAATCCAAAATCATCTTTAGAACTATTAATTGGGGCGCCTAGATTAATGGTATTAAACCATTTTGAACCATTGAATGATGCTTTAAAAATATCTAGCCCTCCAATGCCTACTTTCATATCCGAAGCGAAATATAGTGTGCCATCTTTATGTAGAAAAGGGAATAATTCATTGCCAGAAGTATTAATTTCAGTACCTAAATTCTCAGGTAAGCTCCATTCACCATTTTGCAGATGGGTAATATATAAATCCATATGCCCATAGCCTCCTGGGCGATCTGAAGCAAAAATCATTGTTTTTCCATCTGTTGACAACGCAGGATGACAAGAAGAAAATTCATTATCATTAAAAGGCAAGGATACAACTTCACCCCAAGTTTCACCTTCTAAAACTACTTGATAAATTTTTAATCTAGTATTCCTATTCTTATCAAACCCTCGACCACCTTTTTTATCATAATCGCTTCGGGTAAAATACATAGTATCATAACTATGTGTAAAAGCAGTTGGCCCCTCATGAAATTTCGATTTAACATTTTCTGAGAATAATATGGGCTCATCATAAATGTTTTCTCCATTTTTCTGTGTATAGTATAGGTCTACAAAGTTTTCGTGTGTCCATTCATCTTTCCTATTTAAGCGTTTTTTTTCAAACTTTCTGTTAGATGCAAAAACAATTTTATCATCACGATAATACATTGGACTAAAATCAAGTTCTGGAGAATTGAAAGGCACTTTTTGTATAGTAAAAGGTCTATATTCTATCCCATTTTTTCCCAAATTCTGTGCGTATTGTGCTAATCTTTTTGCGTTGATTGCATCATATGAATTTTCTGCCGATGCTGCGTACTTTAAGAACCATTCTTCTGATTCTGCATATTTATTATTACTTAATAAGACCTGTGCATAGTACAATTTACATAAAGGCACATTATTATATCTTACTGCTTCTTTGAACCAAATCTCTGCTTTTTGGAGTTCGCCATTAAGTCTATAAGCATTGGCAAGCCTATATAATGCTTCACCATCATCAGGATTTTGCTTTACTATTTTTTT
>JBCDJE010000426.1:0-4459 GCA_038748185.1 Bacteroidota bacterium | reverse complement strand
TTTAATGAGAAACTTTTCTACTTTAATGTCAAGATTTAATTCTTCTTTAATCTCTCTTATTAAAGCTTCTGAGTGTGATTCATTTTCCTCTACTTTTCCCCCTGGAAATTCCCAAAGCCCGGCTTGTTTTTTACCTTTATTCCTTCTACATACTAATAATTGTTCATCTTTAAATATAACTCCGGCAACAACTTGGGTAAATTCACTTCGCATTCGTGTAGCCGTTTTAGTTTCTGCCCTCAAAAGTTAGCTTCCCATCAATCAAAAAATTTTCTCCTGAAATTGATACAGTTGTACCTTTGTTTTCTACTATTGGCGATTCAGATGGGTCGATGTTATCAGCGTTTGTTATATCTGTATTTGAACTGCAACTGCAAATAAAGAAGATAATATAACAAAGAAAAGATACCATAGTAATTGATGATTTAAAGTAGGAATACATAAAAAATCAAGATTTGAAATATAAAAATACTACGTTTAGTATGTCATATTACAAATGCTATTCCCAAAAAACTTACTCTACTTTTGGTACAAGCTTGATAAAGAAACCACCGCCAGGTGCTAAGTCAAATTCTCGTCTATCAAACGGCTTAATGATTACTTCTTCCATTTTGTATTTTTCACCATCCATACCGCTATCGGAAGTATCTGTTAGCAGTGTGGCATCGTAGTCACCATTACTTAAAAAGAAAAAATTAACAGGTACTGTTCTTTTCTCCCAGTTACTAATACCTCCTATATACCAAACATCTCCCTTTCTTCGGGCAATGATAGCATATTTACCTATTTCACCACCAACACTCTGTGTTTCATCCCAAACAGTTGGAATATCGGCTATGATATCGAGTACTTTAGGCTCTTTTTCATAAGCAGTAGGGGCATCTGAAAGCATTTGGAGTGGGGCTTCATAGACAACATACATGGCTATTTGTTGTGCCCTGGTACCTTGACTAACAGGTTCTTCAAAATTAATCTTAAAGTCTTGTTTGTTTACGTTAGTCATTGCACCTGGTGTGTAATCCATAGGACCGGCAAGCATCCTTATAAATGGAATGGTTGCTGCATGATCGGGTGTAGTACCATCAGGTTCAGCAAACTTATTGTATTCTAAGCCCCTTACCGCTTCTTGGTTAATCACATTAGGGTAAGTTCTGTTTAGACCGGTAGGTTTGTAAGCACCATGGAAGTTAACAAGCAGCTTCTTCTCAGCAGCAGCTTTAGCAGTTCTATAATAGAATTCTACCATCTTTTGGTCGTCACGATCCATAAAGTCTACCTTAATGCCACTGATATTCCATTTCTCAAATTGTGCCATAGCCTCTTCTAGTTGAGCATCTAGGGTACGGGCAATGCACCATAAAATTAATTTTACTTCTTTCTGTTTGGCATAAGCAATTAGCTCGGGCATATCTATATCAGGATTAACTTTAAGTAAATCAAACTGATCTGACCAGCCTTCGTCTAAGTTCACATATTCAAGGTTGTGTGCTGCTGCAAAATCTATATAGTATTTATAGGTACGTGTATTGATACCCGGCTCAAAATCAACGCCTTTTAAATTGAGTGCATTCCACCAATCCCAAGCAACTTTCCCTGGTTGTACCCAAGAAAAATCACCACTAGCAGGCTTAGCCAGTTTATATACCAAATCATTATTGAGCAATTCCCGATCTTCTTCAGAGAAAACAAATACTCGCCAAGGGAAACTGCGATCTCCTTCAGTCTTAGCAATGTAATCAGCTCTTTCTGATACTAATAGCTCAAAGTCGTTGTGCCCGCCTATTTTTTCTTTGAGCGGATACTTAGGGAAAACAGCCTCTAAGCGGCTACTACCTTCATTTTTGCTAGTCATATACATTCCTGGATATGCTTCTAAATCAGCTTCGGTAAATACCATTTTTACACCACTGCGCGCTTCAACCAAAAATGGTAGCATAGCCATTTTATCTGCTCCAAATTCTTTAGTAGCAAAGTTGTTATAGTTGTTTTCATAACTATGTAAAAACTGATCTTTATCAATCAAAGAAGCTGTTAAATTATAATTATCCCGAAAGTTAAAGCTAAATGTTTCATCAGTTATCGTAATAGGTTCATCAAACCTTGTTACAAAACGATAGGCAAAACCTTCGTCGTAAATCCTGAATTCAAGTGAAAAATCCTTCTTAAAATCTAGGCGCAAAAAATTATAATGATTGTTTATACTATCTTTTTTCCAATAAAGGGGTTCAATGTGTGTATCTACGGTTTCTATGAAGTTAGCTTTCACTTTCGGTTTTTTACCCAGTACTGTTCCATCAGCTAAAGTCATAGAGATAGGAGAGGGTAAAACGATCTCTTGCTCTTTCACCTGTAGCGAGTAGGATATTTTATCGTTTACATCTATTTGCGCAATAAGATTCTGGTTAGGCGAAACCAAAGTAAAAGTTTTCTCTTTTTGAGCTTTAAGCATAAGGCAGGTATTGAAAGAGAAAAAAAGGATCAGTATATGTATCTTCATAGAAAGTGTTATTTAATCGCTTGTGGAATATAATTTTCTAAAATCGTAATTCTAAGGCTTTTGCCCAAGAAATCGTGCTTCTTTCTAATTTTTCAGCTGGTCTTTTTACCCAAATATCATAAAAGCCATAAGCCAATTTGCCATTCTTACATCATCGCGAATAAAGTGAAGTGATCTTTCCTTTTTGCCGTTATTACAAGCGTGTCTGTAAGTGGTGTGTCAGTTGTTAAGATACATATTCTTGATAGTTTTTTTGCAGGCGCCCTTCACAAAGCTGCGCAATGTCTAGAATGACAGGTATGTAATTCCAATTCTCTCGTCATCGCGAGTGCAACGACGCGATCTGTTGACTATAACGATTATTCTAAGTGATGTTACCAGTCTTTTACCTCATGTATTAAGTCAGACCATGAAGGGTTGTTAGAATTGATTAAGGCTTCTTTTTTCTTTCTTGAGCCGGCTTTTAGTTGTTTTTCTCTCAAGATTGCTTCTTCAATTGAATGAAAAGTTACATAATATACCAAGTAATGTAAATTGTACCTTGCTGTAAAGCTTTTAGGATATTTCTTTGACTTATGTTCCATTACGCGTTTATACAAATCTGAAGTTACCCCCTACATATAATGTAGTTTTATTTTTATTAGTCATTACGTAAATAGCACCACCTTTCTCCATTTCAATTGTTTTTGTTTATCATTTAACGGAACAGGAGCATGATACTTGTTTATATGCATTTTTACAGCTAAGTGTTTATAAAGCGAAGTAGATTATTAGCTAATAATATACAGATCGCGTCGCTACGTTCGCGATGACGACGTACATTTTCCCACTCTCGACATTGCGAGTGCAACGAAGCGCGGCTGCAAGCAATCTGTCGGCTAATAGTAATAGAGCATAAAAAAAGGCTTGTGTCTGCACAAGCCTTCAAATAACATATATGTAATCAATTTCTATAACTCTAGTTTTATCAAACTTTCCTTATCGTTTGCCAACCCGCGGCGGGCGATTTGCTTAAACTGTGACATCCACGAAGTAAGTGCCAATTTCTTTTCGGCATTTTGCTCGGTAAGGTTTTGCAACTCAACAGAAATATTATCGCGTTCGACGAGCATTTTCTCAATGCTTTCAAGGTCTTTTAAGCAGTTCTTAAGCACAGTAGGCGTTACGCTGTAAGCGCCTAAAGCTTTAACGGCTACTGCATCAGTTTGCAGTTGGGTATAAAATGCTTTTACATTGCGAATCCATAAGGCTTTGCGTCTTGGTACCGGGTTATCAGCACGTAATGTACCGATTAACTCTTGTCGCTGGCTAAAAAGATTTTTTATCAATGTTTTATGGTACATGTACGTTTTGTGTAAAGCTTCTTCTGCCTCATTTTTAGCCTGAGTGATGCCTTTTCTACGCTCCATACTCACATGATAAAACTCTATAGCTTCTATCAACTGTCTGATAGCTGTACTGGCATCTTTCAGTGTTTTTTCAGAGTAGTTGAGCGCATTGAGTTTGGCTACCAGTGCCTTATCCGTTAAAATTCTATCGATGTAATTGCGCCACTCCATCGCTTTTTCAATGAAAAAAACGGGCGTTTTTTGGTTGGTTTCTGCAGTAGTTTCGTTGTTGTCCACAGTGGTATCTACTGTATTGACAACCGTTGTATTTTCTGTAGTAGTCTGATTTTCTTGTGCCATAATGTAATAAGTTAATTTAATAATTTTAGCATCCTTGTTAACGCACGCTCCGTATAGAAAAGTATACTACCTATCTACTTAAAAGCATCACATCATTACGCATATACACTGCAAAGCGGCATGTACTCCTTGCATAATGGTTTTCAAAGATTACATCTTGATGAATGCCTATTACAATGTCTTTATGCGTATTTGCATAAGCATTAATTAGCGTTACAACCTGACTAAGAAGTATTGCAAGACAGTCTAGCATAATTACATTAGTATATACACT
>JBCDJE010000425.1:0-4495 GCA_038748185.1 Bacteroidota bacterium | reverse complement strand
GTGTTTTCGTAGCAAGGTTATTTTGTAGAAATTGCATGCTGTTAATTGCTTGATTGAGAAAGCTTTCATCTCCAAAAGCAGCATAAGCATCAGCAAGTGCTGTAATCATTAAACCATTCCATGAGGTAAGTATTTTATCGTCTAACCCGGGTCGTTGTTTTTTTGTTCTGGGGGTTAAAAGCTTGGTTTTCCATGCTTCAATTTTATTTTTTGCTTTTTCGATAGTGAATTGATGCTTGGCAGCAAAGGCTTCTAAAGGAAGTGTACGATAGAGGATATTTTGCTGTTTTTCCCAATTTCCCTGTTGCTTAACATTATAAAATTCCTCAAAAAGTTCAATTTCATCACCAAGTAGTTTGGCTAATTCCATATACTGCCAAACATAATATTTTCCTTCTTCTCCTTCACTATCAGCATCTAAAGCAGAAAAAAATCCTTCTTCTTTACTTTTTAATTCCCGCATTACAAAAGCAATGCTTTCCTGCACTACTGTCTTAAATAGAGGGTTGGGTTCATAGCGATAAGCTTTACTGTATAAGCTAATGAGCTGTGCATTATCGTATAGCATTTTTTCAAAGTGTGGTGCAAACCATTCTCCATCAACCGAATAACGGGAAAAACCACCACCAAGCTGATCGTAAATGCCACCAAAAGCCATTTGGATTAAAGTATTTTTTACATGTTCCCAACTGGGTGTATCTTTCTCTTGAGCAGCAAATGCCAGTAAGAATTCATACAGTACTGGCATAGGAAATTTAGGAGCCCCTTTTTCTCCTCCAAATTTTTCATCTGCTTTTGATAACAAACCCTTGACAGCTTCGGCTAATTTATCCAATTGAAAAGAGGCATCATTATGTTGTAAACCATATTTTTCTAATAAGCTGTGATTTAGGGAATTAGCAAAACCCTCTGCTGATTTAGCTAACTCTTCCCGTTGTTCTTTGAAGGCTTTGGCAATTTGAAGTAAAATGTTTTGCCAGCGATCAGGTGGAAAATACGTGCCGCCATAGAAAGGCTTAGCATCGGGCATTAGAAAAACATTTAAAGGCCAACCACCTTGTAGCCCCATATTTTGTAAAGCATCCATGTATACCTGATCTACATCGGGTCTTTCTTCGCGGTCAACTTTAATGCAAACAAAGTCTCTATTCATTACCGTGGCGATTTCTTCCTGCTCGAACGATTCTCTTTCCATCACATGGCACCAGTGGCAAGCAGAATAGCCAATGCTCACTAAAATAGGCTTATCTTCTTTTATAGCTTTTTGCAAAGCTTCTTGTCCCCAAGGATACCATGCTACAGGATTGTAAGCATGTTGCAACAGGTAAGGGCTGCTCTCTTTAATCAGTTTATTGGGTGTTCTCGCTTCTTTTTCAACCACGGTATATTTATTTTAAAATTCTAATTAATTTGGAAGGAACAAATACTTTTCTTTCTATTTATTTTATGACGAACTTACGGATTTTTTACTATTCTTTCTTCATGCTATGCGCCTTTCTTTCGCTAACTATTCAGGCACAATTTAAAAATATTAAGATTGACGAAGCACTCGGGACATTAGGCCCTTGTGAACCCAGTATTGCTATAAGTCCCGCTAATCCTGATAAGATAGTTGCAGGAGCGGTACTAGATCGTGTCTATCATTCTACAGATGGAGGAGAAACTTGGAAAAGTGCTATTTTACAATCAGAATATGGTGTATGGGGCGATCCCTGTATTGTTGCAAATGCTAAAGGAGATTTTTTCTATTTTCATCTTTCAAATCCAGAAAAAAATGGTTGGTCAAGTGAGCGCTTATTAGACAGAATTGTTTGCCAAAAATCAGGAGATGGGGGAGAATCTTGGAATACAGGTTCGTTTACAGGATTAGATCATCCCAAAGACCAAGACAAAGAATGGGCAACTGCAAATTTACAAAATAATGCTCTTTACCTCACCTGGACACAGTTTGACTTATACAATAGTACCTCGCCAGATGATAGTACAAATATCCTATTTGCTACTTCTGCTAATAGTGGAGATACTTGGAGCAATCCTCTTAGGATCAACGAATTAGCCGGGAATTGTCTCGATGACGATTTGGCTGTAGAGGGGGCTACGCCTACCGTAGGGCCTAATGGTGAAATTTATGTAGCATGGTCAAGAGGTAATAGAATCTACTTTGACCGCTCGGTAGATAGTGGAAAAAGCTGGTTGCAAAACGATAAGAAAGTTGTACAACAAAAAGCTGGTTGGAATATTAAAATTCCCGGTATTGGGCGGGCTAATGCTATGCCTGTAACAGGTTGCGATATAAGTAATGGAATATATAACGGGCGTATTTATATCAATTATGCTGACCAAAAAGTAGAAAATGAAAATACCGATATCTGGCTAGTAAGTTCTGATGATGGAGGAGAAAGTTGGTCTTCTCCCATAAGAGTGAATGATGATAGTACCGAGACACATCAGTTTTTCCATTGGCTAGCGGTTGACCCTGTTACTGGGTATTTATATGTAGTATTTTATGATAGAAGGAATTTTACTGACAATCAAACTGATGTGTATTTAGCCTATTCAACAGATGGAGGAAAACACTTCACCAATGTAAAGATCAGTGAAAGCCCTTTTACGCCTAAAAATGATGTTTTTTTCGGCGACTACAATAATATTAGTGCATACAATGGAAAAGTAAGACCTATTTGGACGCGGCAAGAAGGTAGAAAATTGAGTATTTGGACAGCATTGATAGATTTTGTTGATTGATATGAACCTAGACTAATATCTAATAGTTGAAAACACTACAGATCTTTTTGTTTAGCTAGTTAATTGCTTCCGTAAATCACCCATTTATCACAACTTTCTACTCCTCTGAGAATTTTTAAAGATATACAATACACATAGAGTATAATTGACTTTAAAGCTTGAAGGTGCTTATCACTTTGATGTATTGTACCGTTTTTTAAATTGGCGGAGTACATTTTTAAAGCAACTAGGGACTTTAGCTCTTTACTTTAAGGGGTGTGTTGTCAGTCAGTTTTTTTGAGTCAATAGGGTTTTGATAAATGGTATTTGGCTAAAGCCTTGTAGGCTATCTTTTTTATCCACAAGTTGAAGAACTGTAGCAATGGAACTTTACTGTGTATTAATTTGCATTGATCCTCCAAAAAAAGTCACTCTAAGTAATTTGACAAAGATAATCTTACTATTAGAATTTAATAGGTTATTGAATTTCAATATATTTTACTAAAAGCTACAAGCTAACTACTACCAACCATTTATCTATTTCTTCTTCCCTTCACAATCTTCTTTGAGGCAGCTACCGTAGAAGTGTAGAGAATGATCTTCAATATCAAATTGATAGAACTCTTCTACCATTTGCTGTATCTTTTGAATACGAGGATCACAAAATTCCATGATTTTATTACACTCTTTACAAATTAAATGGTCATGTTGCTTAAAGCTGTGAGATTTTTCATACAAGGCAAGGTTTTTACCAAACTGATGCTTTATAACTAATTTACAATCTAGTAATAGGTCAAGCGTGTTGTAGACGGTTGCCCTACTAACTCTATAGTTCTTATTTTTCATATTGATGTAAAGCGACTCAACATCAAAGTGTCCACCTCTCTCATAAATCTCCTCTAAAATAGCAAACCGCTCAGGTGTTTTTCTTAGATTTTTCAGTTCTAGGTAATCTATAAAATTTTGTTTGATTTTATCAAATTGAGGGATTGTGCCTGTTGCTTCCATATTTTGTAATTAGTGCTGTGTTTAATTTAACAATAGCAAGCTCGTTAAAATTCTTTTTTATGCCCGATTGTTTCAATAAAATAGTTAGTGAAAAATTTTCTATCTACTAATCAAATAGTAAAAATACTTATGTTCAGTTCTAAATAGACTAAAAATTATGATTTTATTTTAGATTTACCATGCAGATTGAGCTAATATTTATACTGCCCTAGTTACTTTTAAGAAATAAAACTTCAACCTAACCTATGAAAGCAATAAAAATAGGGATTATTAATGTTTCTGATAGAGCAAGTGCAGGAGTTTATGAAGACATCCCCGGCAAAGCCATTGTGGACACATTAGATGACTATCTCATATCCTCTTGGGAAAAAGTATATAAAGTAGTACCTGATGAGCAACACCTTATTGCACAAACGATGGTTGATATGGCAGATAAAGAAGGTTGCTGCCTCATAGTAACTTCAGGAGGGACTGGACCGGCAAAACGCGATGTAACACCTGAAGCCACTGAAGCTGTTTGTCAAAAAATGTTACCCGGTTTTGGTGAATTGATGCGTCAAGAAAGCTTGAAGTTTGTACCTACAGCCATACTTTCTAGACAAACAGCAGGAATTAGAAATAATACTTTAATTATCAATTTACCCGGAAAGCCGAAAGCGATTAGAGAATGTTTAGATGCTGTATTTCCGGCAGTACCTTACTGTATCGATTTAATTGAAGGACCTTATTTAGAATGTAATGAAAAAGTAATTAAACCTTTTCG
>JBCDJE010000424.1:0-4508 GCA_038748185.1 Bacteroidota bacterium | reverse complement strand
TTTTCTTTTTCTTCCGTCTTTAAATAGCAAAGAACTAAATACCATTTCGCAGGAATAATAAAACGCCGATCTTTCCCTTCAGTTGCTTCGTAGAGTGATTTTAGTGCTAAATCGTAATTTTCGAGCTCAATATAAGATATGCCTTGATAAAACTTTGCTGTTGCATTTTTATTTGTTTCCGCTATCAATTCATCAAATGCTATGATTGCTTTTTCATAATTACCCTGATCGTAAAGTTTGTAGGCAAGTATTTGTTCTTTATTGTTTGCACTTCTTTCTGTTGGGGAAATTATATTGGGATAAGGTTGGTAATAAGTGTTGTATAAACTTTCAGTATCTGTTTTATTATTGGAAAGAAAAAAAACAAAAAGAATTGCCGATAGAGAAGCTGCAACAAGTATAAAGCTTTTTAAAGTAATTTGTTTACTATTTTCTTTTTGTCTACCACTAACTGCTTTAAGTTTATCTTTGAGCTGTTTATTGAAATGATAGTCAACACCTAAGATAATATCTTCTTGTAGTTTTACTTCTTCGGCGAAAGATTTATTTGAGCGCATATATGCTTCAAAAGCTTGTCTCTCACTTTCGGTAAGTTTACCTCTTTTAGTTAAATAAGTATCTATTTGGTCTTGATTGTATTTAAATTCTTCCATTTTTCCAACTTCTTTCTAATCTTTCAAATCATCTTTAAGACACATTTCTCGAACCTTTTTTTTGAGTTCATTCATGCATCGCACTTTTTGAGCTTTTACAACTTTATCATTTTTATAGTTCAATTTTTTGGCTATTTCTTCCATTGAAAGATTTTGAAAGTAGTAAAGTTTTAAAATTGATCGATTGGGTTCTTTCAATTTCTCAACCAAACCTGCTATCAATTCTATTCTTTCATTATATTGTATTACTTCATCAACCTGGTCTGATTTTAATGTTTGAGGCTCAACAATGATATTTTCTTCTGAAAGCTGCCTACCTGATTTTTTTAGACTTTTAACTGCAAGGTTCTTTGCTATTGCAAATAAATAAGTCTTTATGCTACTATTAAGCTCTACTAGTCTATTACTCTTTATATTGTTATAGAATGCAATAATAGTATCTTGGTAAATATCTTCACTCTGTTCATTATTTAGTCCATACTGTTTTTTTGACCAGTTAATGAATTCTGTTTTGTGTTTTGTATAGACTTTAACAAGTGCCTCCTCATCACCCTGTCTAATCTGATTCAGTATTCTCTTTTTATTATTAAAAGCTATAGTCATATACTTTGAAATGTAAAAAAGTAAACGCTGAGAAAAAATTTCTCCATTAATTGTTTACCTCACTCCTACGAAAAGTACTAACTCCAGTATGAAATCACACACAGATTTTTGTAAATAAATCTTAATATTTAAAATTCTTAAGAAATGAAATTACACATTTTTCAAAAATTTAAAGTATGGAAAGCTTTAATTTTATCACTATTTCTTTTTTGTTTATTAACCTCTTGCGACGAAGAGGAAGATCCTACTCCTGATACACTTATTGTTAATGCAGGGTCAGACCAAATCGTTGAAGTAGGTCAAACTGCCACGTTAGATGGTAGCGGTTCATCAGATACTGGCGGCAATTCCATTACCTATTTATGGGCATTCTCCTCAGTTCCTTCCGGCAGTACTGCCAGCATTAGTAACACTACATCAGCTATGGCTTCTTTTTCGCCTGATGTTGAAGGTACTTATACCGCTATATTAACGGTGAGTAATGCAGATGGATCAAAAACTGATGAAGTAACCATTACTGCTACAGCACCTGCTGCAGTTGCTGTTGAATTGAGCGGATCACGAACAGAGGATTTGAGGTTAACAGATATTTTTGTCAACTCCTCAGTACCTGATTATATAGTAACCAGTAATTTTAGAATGAGGGGCGGTGTTTTAACAATTGATCCAGGTGTAACTATTGCATTTAAAAGCGATCAGTATATGTGGATTGAAGATACAGGAGCTATAATCGCTAAAGGTACAACAACAAATCCGATAGTTTTTACTGGTGAAACTGAAACCAAAGGATTTTGGCGAGGGCTAGTTATTTGGTCCAATAATACACAAAACGAACTTGACTATGTAGAAATAAAATATGCAGGTAGTAATGACCATGGTTCAGGAGTACCTAGCATAGGTTTGGCATTAGGTAATTCAGGACAGGCGAAAATAACTAATAGCACTGTAACCAATAATGCAGGCGATTATGGTATGTTTGTAGAATTAGGTACTGACTTAAATACATTTTCAAATAATACGATAAGTAATAATGATGGTACTGCACTCGGGCTAGCTATTTTTGAAGCTACCAAACTAGATCCAGCTTCATCTTTTAATACAGGCAATGGTGATAACAGCATAGAAATATTCAGCCAATCAAACATTGATTTAGACGGTGAGAAAACGTTACCTACCATGGCTGATGGCACACCTTACTATGTAAGTGGTAACATAAGACTGAGAAATGGAGGATTAGTGGTCTCGCCTGGTGCTGTGTTGGAATTTAATACCGATGTTTACTTTTGGATAGAAGATAATGGTTACATGATTGCCAAAGGAACTGATACCGAACCTATAGTTTTTACAGGTAAGGTAAAACAAAAAGGCTATTGGAGAGGTATTGCTTTTTGGAGTAGTAATGTTTTGAATGAACTTGACTATGCAGAAGTTTCCTATGGTGGAAGTAGCGACCATGGTTCTGGATTAGGAAAAATAGGCTTAGGTTTAGGTAATTCTGGTAAACTTAAAGTATCTAACACTGCTATTACCAATAGTGATGATATCGGGTTTCAAATTGAAAGTACCACAACTTTAGAGAGCTTCAGCAATAACAGTTTTTCTGATAATAACGGTGTGCCGATGTCATTAGATGCCAATAATGCTGGTGAGTTGGATAATGCTACTACTTTTACCAATAATGGAGACAATGCTATTGAGATATATAGCTCTACTAAATCTATAACAGACCTTACTACTTGGCCTAAGATAAACGATGGTACGCCATACTATATAAGTGGTAACATTAGAGTAAGAGGTGGAGGCTTAAAGGTAGAAGCGGGCGCTACCTTTGAGTTTGCTAGCAATGCTTATATGTGGATAGAAGACGATGCTTACTTAGATGCTATTGGAACAGCATCTGATAAGATAACCTTTACTGGTAGAACAAAACAAGCTGGTTCTTGGAGAGGGCTAGTAATTTGGACAAATAATGTACTCAACCAAATAGATCATGCAGAATTCTCTTATGGTGGCAGTAGCTCACATGGTTCTGGTGTTGATCTCATAAACCTTGGAGTAGGGAATAGTGGTAGACTCAATGTGGCTAATTCTAATTTTAGTAACAGTGCTGGTTTTGGCATTTATGCAGAAAGTACGGCAACCATCAATGCTGATGCAGCCACAGTAAACACCTTTAGTAATAATACTGGTGGTGATATACAAATAGATTAATAATAGTGTAATTTTTTTTGTTAACAAGAGACCTTTCCTTCATTAGGAAGGTCTTTTTTTGTTTCTTCTAAATAGATTTGAAATATTTATATTCACGTTATTAAGTTTTTTAATTTTTACCTACTCTGCGAATACTAAAAAATGTTTGGACTTTTTAAGAGAAATAATAAGAAAGATGAAAAACCAATTCCACAATTAATTGACCTCAATAATAATATTTTACAAGAGGGAGATATTGTAGAATCTTTCAGATATGAGTTGGGAAAATGCAAAGTCATCAAAATAGATGATAAATATTACTATGAATCTCTTGAGACTGGTAAACAAGTAATTTGGGTAAAAATGATTGATGCCTCAAATGATTTACAGAAGGTGAAGAAAATTATTGAAAAAGCTTAAGCTATTATGAAAAATATAGTTGTACTCGATGGCTATACTTTAAATCCTGGTGATTTAGATTGGAGTAGCATTGAAAATTATGGTAATCTTACTATATACGACAGATCAACAGAAAGTGAGATTTTTGAAAGATGTAAAGATGCTGAAATTATTATTACTAATAAATGTAAGCTAGAAGAAAAGCTACTGAACCAACTTCCTAAGCTTGAGTACATCGCTGTTTCTGCAACTGGATATAATATTGTTGATATAAAGGCTGCAAAAGAAAAAAATATTTTTGTGAGTAATGTTCCTGGTTATGGAACGGGTGCTGTTGCTCAACATGTATTTGCTATGATTCTAACCATAACAAATCGCATTGCGGCAAATGTAAGCACTGTAAATAAAGGAAAATGGGCTAATCATCTAGATTGGTGTTATTGGGAATACCCTATTACTGCTGTAGAAGATAAGATTTTAGGTATTGTAGGTTTTGGAGCAATCGGACAAAGAGTTGCTAAAATAGGAAGGGCACTTGGAATGCAGGTAATTGTAAATGATAGAAGCCCTGAGAAAAAAGAACCTGCTGGTGCTAAATTTGTAGACTTGGCGACTGTATTTCAAGAAAGTGATTTTTTAACTTTACATTGTCCACTTACCCCC
>JBCDJE010000423.1:0-4509 GCA_038748185.1 Bacteroidota bacterium | reverse complement strand
AGAAATTTGTATTGCCGAAGAAATTTTTAAAAATAATAATATAGTTTGCAGTAAAGCAACTAACCGTCTGTATTGTGTTGAACTACAGGTAGATGATGTAGTTGATGGTACAGGTAATGCTATAACTCATGTTTGGTGGCTTGGTGATGGCAGTATGAAGCCGGGTGTCAGTATCGAGCATTGCTATAATATTTATGGCAAATATGAGGTGACATTAGTTTCTTCAAAAAATGTTAAAGGTGTTGTATATAGTGATTCTACGACGTATTTACTCGATGTAGGACAAATTGCACTAATACAAGAAGTTAAACAAGACCACTTTACTTATTTTTTTGATGCTTCGGGTAGTTTTATAGGTGATGATTTTAACATACAAAATTATTACTGGAGTTTTGGTGATGGCAACTATGCTTGTGATATGTTGGTAAGTAATACGTATGTTAAGCCTGGAGATTATGAGGTAAAACTCATTGTAGAGGGAGTATCTAGCACGGGAGAAACGAAGAAGATTTGTGGCGTAAAAATGATTTCAATTTTGTAAATAAGAAATTTATACTGCGTTGTCTTTTTTAGCCTAAACGTCGAGTTTGGTACTTCCTTTTAGCTTAGATGATTATGTATTTAAGTAAATTTTGTGTCACAAATTAATAGTAGATTTAACTAAAAATGTAGCTTCTTACATTGTTATATTATTGATTAAGAAATTTATCAATGGTACAAATATAATTCTGCTTATTAACTGCGTTAACCTTGTGTTTGAAAACCAGATAAAAACGCTAAGGCGAATGATATTAAGCGCAAATTTTACTCGTTCTGTACTCACTTTTTATCATGAAATGATGAGTAATGGTATTTCATTAGTATATCTAGGAGAGTTTAATCATGAAATTACCAAAATGTTTACCTCCATGGCAGAAGACGATATGGAGCGTAAAAATGAAGAACGAGCCACTAAAAAGAAGGTTTACCACGTAATGGTAGAAACACTTCAAAATATGAATAAGCATTCTGATGGGATTATAGATGATGAGTTAGGAAAAGGGCTTTTCATAATAGGTAAAAAAGATGAAACATATTATGTAGTTACATCTAATAAGATACATAATTCTAAAATACCTATGCTACAAGACATGATTGAGCGGATCAATTTAGCCTCAATCCCTGAATTAAAGCACATGTACATGAAACAAATAAAGGAAGGTACACTTTCCGATAAGGGTGGTGCAGGCTTAGGGTTGATTGACATAGCAAGAAAAACAGGAGAGAAATATCAATACCAGTTTTTACCTATCGATGATGAATTTTGTTTCTTTATTCTAAAAGTAGAAGTAAAAGGTGGAGAGGCAAATTTAAAGCAACGAAGTGAAGTAAAACATAGTGAAGCAGTAGAGTAGAAAGTCTGTTTTTATAATAGGCGCTATCGAAAAACTCTTTTTTCTATAATTTACAGTTCAAAAGACTGCCCTTTTTTGGGAATAAACGCCTTATTATATCCCGCCTCACTTATTGCTGTTTTAAAACGTTCCATTGAAGCTCTTTCTCCATGCACTAAATAGATACCTTTATTTTCATCTTGCTTTTGCCAACAAATAAATTTTAGCAAATCTTCATGGTCTCCATGACCACTAAAAGCATCAGTCTTAACAATTTTAGCATTTACTGGTACATTTCTATTTCCCATCTCAACACTTCCATTAGAGTTGATAAGTTTGTGCCCAAATGTTCCCTCTGGTGTAAAGCCTACCATAAGTATAGTAGCATCGGGGTTTTGTAAGTTTGCTCTTATATGATGTTGAATTCTGCCACCTTCTAACATACCTGAAGAAGAAACAATAATTGAAGGACCTGTTTTATTCGATATTTTTTTGCTTTCGCCTAGTTGTTCGATATACTGGAAATTATCACCATAAAGTAGTGCGCCAAATTTTGTTTTAAATACTTTAGTTTCTTCATTTAAAAAACTGAGAAATGATTCATAGATGCGATTACTTCTCATAGCAAGAGGGCTATCGGCATAAACGGGTATATTCGGTAAGTCTCTTTCTTTAAACAACTTATTTAAAGTAAATAAAAGGGCTTGGGTTCGACCAATACTAAATGCTGGGATGATGAGCTTACCGGGTTTTTCTACACAACTATCTTTTATAAAAGTATATAGTGCTTCTTCAGTATCTTTAACAGACTGATGCTTTTTACCTCCGTAAGTAGTTTCGCATATTATATAATCTGCTTGTGGCGGTTTTACAGGGTCTTGCAATAGGGGATAGTTTGCCCTACCAATGTCACCGCTAAAAAGTAAAGATTTTTTCTCTCCTTTGTAATTTATTTCAATATACACATGAGCCGCACCTAATAGGTGTCCCGCTGGTATTAGTTTAATACTTACATTTTTTATAAGCTGATAATGCTTGTTAAACTGCAAAGACTTAAACTGACTAAGGGCTTGTTTTACATGCTTGTCAAGAAATATTTCAGCGAGATTGAAATTAGGTTGATAGTTAGGACTTTTACCCTTTCTTTTATGATAAGCATTTATTCTTATTCTGTTAATTGAGGCTGCATCATAGAGTAAAATTTCACAGAGTGCAGATGTTGGCGAGGTACAAAATATAGGTCCTTCGAACCCTTCGCGAATGAGGTTGGGTATTTTTCCTGTATGGTCAAGATGTGCATGAGTGAGAATTACTACGTTAATCATACTTGCCTCAAATGGAAACGCCGATCCAGAAAATACTGGCATGTCTTCTCCACTACTTTCCATATCCATCCCACAATCAATTAGAATCCTAAAGTCTGTATCTAGTTCCAATAAAAACATGCTACCGGTCACTTTTTCGGCGGCACCCCAAAATGTTAATTTCATTAAACCTAAATTTGAATAAGGCTAGTTGTAATAATTAATCTTAACTACTTATTACAGCCAATTTCAAGTAAAAAATTGTATGTTATTAATCCCTCAACCCAAATTTGCAAAATATATTAGATAAAACCATTAAGGGAAGCACATCATAAAGAGGATGCTCGAAATAATGAACAAGCGGAAAATGCCTATCACATGTCACAATTATATAAAAAAAGCTCTGTCTATATAATTAGAACAGAGCCTTGAAGGAAAAGTATTAGAAAATTATTTGCCACCACTAGAAGAAGACCTAGAGCGTGTTGAAGAAGAACCATATCTAGAGCTAGATCTAGAAGTTCTGCCGCCGCCACTTCTAGCAATATTATTATTCACCCTGCTTTTAAGTGCACTATTAGTAGTAGCCCTTTGATGAAAGCCTGGATTCTGCTTTCTTGAGGCATTAGATAAAGTACCATAAGCAGCTCTTCCGTTGTTAACTGTACCGTAATAAGGTCTTCTACCTCTATAGTTATTATAGTAATCGTAATAGCCTGTTCTATAAACAGGACCTGCAACTAAACCAATCATAGAACTCATAAAGGCATATTGTCCATAAAATGCCCAAAAAGAATTTCCACTACTATTATTTTGCCAAGAACCATATTGTTCGTTACCTACATACCTTGAGTAACCTGGAGGAGAAGTTTCTTTAGTTACTTTTCCATCTACTTTTGTGGCGATCTCCATGCCCATGTCATTTTCATAATAAGCGAATACATCTTCACTTACTTCGTACCAATCTGTGAGTTCTTCATACGGTGTGCCGTCTTCTTTTTCTTTTATAATTTTATAGCGGTGTTTATAAGTATCAGGCCAACCGCTCTCTACATCTAGATCATAAAGCAGGATTGTGAAATTTTTATCCTGATCCATATCTCTAATAAGATTATCAACCGGAGACTTTTTGAAATCACTCCCCCCGCATGATAAAAGGAAAAACGCTGATAATAATGCTATTGAAAAGACTTTATTCATGAATTTAAATAGTTGTTTAATTTAAAATTAAGATAGTTTGTATAAAACTCTTTATTTATGCAGGAAGGATATTGCTAAAAGCTGAAGCATCAACAAATTCTCCTATAGAAGCTTCAAAAGCTTCATCATTCCACTGTTCTATATTTAGTACTCGTTCTTCATCTTCATCTATATACTCCCAACTTACAAACTCTTCAGATTCTCCTTTCGATTCAACATTTTTAAAATAGCCCGGCTTTTCACTTTCTCGGTAAAAAGTTTTATCGTCATACTTAATAATTTTAGGCGGTCTACGCTTCTCTCTAATTGAATCTTCTACCTCTTCACCTAATTTTCCGAAGCTTATTTTCCGTGACACTGTAATAGATAAATCATCATCTTCTTCTATATAGAGAAAAATAGCATCATCGGCTGATACTAGTTTGTATTCATAAGTAAAATATTCATTCCCCCAATCGTATTCATACTCAGCTTCTACTTCCCATGTTTTTAGGTCATAGTCAAGTATGAAGTTTTTTCTTATATCTCTGATATGAATATTTGTTGGATCGTAATGAAGACGGTTTTCCTCTTCTTTCTTTTTCTTCTTAAAAAATCCGAAAGCCATAAGAAATTTTTTATAATATTTTTTT
>JBCDJE010000422.1:0-4510 GCA_038748185.1 Bacteroidota bacterium | reverse complement strand
ATTTAAAAACCATTTTGTATCATAATGTAATGAATCTCCCGGTTGCAATTTGGTATAAATCCCTTGGTTCTCTAGCTCAATATAATCTGAAAGATCATCAATGTATAACTCAACATCACCTTCGTTAGGTGCTATTTGCTCAGCATTTAGGTTATCAACCTGTTTAACAAAAAGTGTATTTTCTCTTAAATAAGCCAACCAACCTTCAGAAGCATCGAAATTTATTTTTTGTGATTTGCCATTATAACCTGTTGGTACTTCACAAAAGTACAAGTCTTCTTTAATACCAGAGTTTAAGTTTTCAAAGCTTTTGTAGTTTTCAGAAACTGGGAAAAACGCCAACCCACCTTTTGGTACCCTTGTAACTTCCCACGGTGCAACAGACTTCACTTCTTCCGAAGTATTGATAATTGTATACCTAAAGTATAGCGATGTGTCTTCTGGAATAAGGGTAAATTCTTTTACGAATCTCAAACCCATTTTTTGGATGACAGGTCCTTGCATAATCAGGGTATTTTCTTTTAATTTTGAACTGTAAGCATCTCTATCTATTTCACTGGCAGGAGGCCAACCCCAGTTATGAGGACTAGGCCAAAAAGTTGAGCCGTAAGCTACAGAATCAGCTGCTTTAGAAGCAAGTACTTCTTTGCCCTTGTATTTTAAAGAAACCAGTTTACCGCCATCTGAAGGCTTGATTAATGCCTCCAAAATATTCTCTCCTAATAAAAAATGGAAATCGCTATTAGCAAGCTGCGTAATAGTCAGTATTTCAGCATCAGCAGTTTTTTTAGCTTCCGACTGTTGTTGACAACCAAAAAGAGCGCCTGTTATCAACAAGCATAAAAAATAAAAATCATATTTTTTCATAACTGAAAGATAGACTTAATGAAGCATTTTTTATACTATAAAACTAATGCTATTTCACTTTCCCTAAGACATAAGGCTTCAATAAAAATACATTTAGCGTTTCATCATCTCTTATATGATTGTAAGGACCTCTAAATTCCAGGGACTTAGATCGATCTTGCAGTAAAGGCTCATATTTAAGACTTTGGAAGGGTCCTGCTTTGGGGTTTTCAGGAAGTAAATTACCAAAAAAATCTCTCTCTATTCCTGCTATTGACGCACAGTTTATTTTCGAAGGCATATCATCAATATAAAATGATAACTGAAGGCGCTCTGCTGAGAACTCTGGTCGAAGTACTTGAGCAAAAGCACTATGTGTATCATTTTTGGTTATTTTCTGCCATGCTGGAAAAGTAATAAAAGGGATTTCTTCTTTTGGTGAACTAGCATTTTCCCCGGTCAAAACATTCTGATTCGTATCTTCAAAAGTTATTCTACCTTTATTGCTATTTACTAAAAAATAAGGCACATCAAGTGACTCAGCAAATGTCTCATATGAAATCCTATTATATCCTCCTGTCACTACATTGTAGTCACTTAGATTATTTTCTGAAATAGTTGATGGATAAGGGAAAGAAATAGCTCCCGAGGCATTTCCTATAAACAAATTATTGAGTACTCTCCAGTTTGAAGCTTCTATCTGTACCCGTTCTGAAATTTCATCGAAGGGTAAATCTTTTTTCCTATCTGTAGCAACATGAGCCCAAAGTCCAAAACCTGCATTAAAATAAACCATATTATGAGCAAAGGTAATTCCTGACGCATCATGGCTGTACAAGCCAAATCCGGAATAACCTTTAGAAAAAGCGATAAAATTATTATCGATCAGTACAGGTCCATAACCCAACTCCATAAAAATGCCCGCTTTCTCATTAGCTACAATTACATTTCTGGTAACTCTACTGTTATGCCATTCATTATCAAGCCAGATCCCATAAGCATGATTATCTTTTACAATATTTCCCTCAATTAGCCCTCCTGTAAAAAAATGTAATTTAATCCCCCCTATTTCTGGTGCAGTAAACCCTAATGCATTGTTTCGCTCGATACGATTACCGATAATTTTAGATTCATGGGAAACATATCCGGCAATTCCACCACAACCATTGTCACTAATGTGATTATTTTGGATCGTGTGATAACCAGATCCTTCAGGTGCTTCTTGGTTAAGACCATCATAGTCAATTGGTCCTTCTGAGCCAATATCTAAACCAAGTGATTTTCCATAACGTACGATACATTTTTCAATTTTCCAATGGTTGCCTCCTCTACAACTAACAATACCTGCTTGTGGAGAACCAGTTTCTGTCCAAAAGCCTGAAGGAAAATTGGTCGCTCCATGTTCAAAGGTGAAACCATTTATATGGATGTGGGCAAGTCCTCTTTTATATGGAGCGAAAACCCTACTTCTGGTGGTCAGTTCTATTAAACTAAAAGTTTCAGGATTTTCTGAAAAAGGGAAATGTACGAGTAAGCCCTTTTTATCTTCACGTACCATCCAACTACCGGGTATTTGTTCTAAACGGGTTATCGTATCCACTTCTAACATCTTTTTACCTTCTATAAACAATTGCCCTAAGGATAGCTTCAAACCACTTGGTGATTTTCTCAATATTTCTTGATACGGATTGAAATAGAGTTTCTCTGCTTCAAATCCATATGATTCATCCAATTCAGTAGTAAAAATACCTTCATCAAAAGCACCAAAATAAATATGATCTCCTACTTTCCGCCAAGAAGGATTCCATACATCTGACCCTTTCACAATCACTTCTTCTCTATTCGCGACCCTGTATATTACAGGTTTCTCAGCTTCACCTCCCTTAGCAGGAGCGATTCTTTCACGATAAGTACCTGCATGTACCACAACAGTATCTCCAGGACCTGCAACCAATGCAGCTTTATTAATAGTATGAAAAGGGAACTGATGAGTGCCTGCATTCTTATCTGAAGCATTAGGATGTTTTTTAGCTACTACAAAAGTTCGCTGTGAATATGCTATTGTTGATAACAGCAGTAATATAAGATTGAGTGTAAATATTTTCATGATTCGTTACGTAACTTTTAGGCTATCTATTTTAACTCTATTTCAATTACAGTACACAAAGGATCAGGAAGTTTATATGTACGGGCTACAGGCTTTGCAAAATTCAAAAAGATATCGTCTTCCTCATCAAAATCTGACGTTTCGGCATTCCAGAAAGGTGTAACCAATACCTCTGCTCCGTCTTTTAATAAGCGTGCCTTCTTAATCTTATCTTTAAAACCTTTCATACTGATGTGCCCGAAGTTGGGTTGGGTAAGAAAAGCATACAATTTATTATCCTTTTTCGTGAACCTGCCCCATTCAGGTTTCTCAAACTCTGCTACTCCAGCACCATAAATCGCCTTCCCATTCTTTTTCATCCATTTCCCCACATTTTTCAATATTTCAGCAGATTCTTCAGGGATTTCTCCATAAGCATTTGGACCTACATTCACTAATAAATTGCCGCCTTTACTTGTGGCATTAACCAAATAACGGATCACATCTTGAGGCGTCTTGTAGTTGCGATTCAGTGAATATCCCCAGTTATCATTTAGCGTCATACAGGCTTCCCACGGCAAAGGAAACCCTTCTTCATTCACAATTGGCGATCTGGGTATTCCCTGTTCCGGACCGTCAAAATCACCTGCATAAACATCAGGTGTTGTTTTCTCCATATCCCCTCCCAATCGATTATCGATAATAATATGAGGTTGTTTTGCTCTTACCATGTTCACCAGTTCCGATCCACGCCACTTTTCACCGCGATATTGGTGGTAAGAAAAATCAAACCACATAATATCAATTTTACCATAGTTACTCACTAATTCTTCTACTTGGGCATGCATGTAATCTAAGTAATTATCAAAATTATGTTTTTTGTCTTTGAACTCAAGTGCATTTCTCATTGGGTGTTGTCTATCTCCATAAGCCGGATAATCAGGATGATACCAGTCCACTAATGAGTAATAAAATCCCACCTTTATGCCTTCATTCCTAAAAGCCTCTACAAATTCTTTCAATAAATCACGCTTTGCCGGCGTATTGGTTGCATTGTACTCGGTAGTTTTAGTATCCCACAAACAAAAACCATCGTGGTGCTTGGCAGTAAGCACTGCGTATTTCATACCTGCTTCTTTCGCCAGCTTTGCCCATTCAGCAGGGTCATATAAATAAGGATCAAATTCTTTAAAGTATTCATCATAAGCTTCAATGCTCATCTCTTCCGATGACCTTACCCATTCCCCTCGGGCAGGGATAGCATAAATGCCCCAATGAATGAACATGCCAAAGCGTGCCTCTCTAAACCATTCAGTTCGTTCCATTCTGGCAAGATATTCTTGTGATTGGGAATGTACCGGATTTATGAGACTCGTCAAAAGCATTATTTTTAAAATGATTGTTGCTATTTTCATATACTGATCTTAATGTAGGATGATTAAAAAATCAAAAGAGATGATAAAAGAAGAAAAGGGAAAATAAAATCTATGTAATCATTTTTCAAAATGGTTTTCAATGATGCAATAGCCTTATATATTAATTTACGGGCTGATTTTACAAGTTTCATATTCATAATAT
>JBCDJE010000421.1:0-4519 GCA_038748185.1 Bacteroidota bacterium | reverse complement strand
CTGAGATTCCCTTTTTATGGTTTAATGTTATTGGCTGTATTCCAGTAATTGTGTTTGGCTATCTTTTTCAACAGTTTTTTAATAATACTAGTGAAGTAAACTAGGGCATTGGTTTAGTTATTCCGGCATTTGGTTGAAATAAATTTTTAAATACTTATTGCTACAGTAGCTTAGCTATATAGTAGGAATTTATTTCCTTTTTGTTTTTCACTAAATACTTAATAGCTATGAAACATCTTCGCTTTTTAATTACTCTATTCATTGTAAGTACACATTGCTATGTTTTTGCACAGCAAAATAATGAAGGCAGAAATCTGTCAGCAGAAGATAGGGCTGCCAAGCAAACAGCACATATGGAAGAAGTACTATCATTAGATGAGACAACATTAAGTGCTGTAGAAGTCATTAATTTGAAATATGCCTTAGAACAAAAAGAAATATGGGATAATACAGAAAGAGGTCCTCAAATGAGGGAAGAAATGCTGGCAGTAAGAACAAAAAAAATGGAAGAGTTAAAGGGAGTACTTACCAATGAGCAGTATACTAAGTTTGTTGAAATGCAGAAAGAAATGCAGGCTAATCGCGGAAAGAGGAGAAGGAGAAGTGGCTCAAATCCTTGAGTAGGATACTGACTATATTAAGTTTAAGGTGCTCCTTTATTTAGTAGTTGAATGATTAATTGTTATTTTAGAAAAGTTCAATTATATAGATAATAAGTGAAACAGGTATCAATTTTATTTTTTACAGTACTCATTTTCTCCTTCCAATTAACAATGGCTCAAGGCAGGAGAGGTGGTAGGGAAAAGCTATCTACCGAGGAGAGGGCGCAGCGACAAACTACTTTTATGAAAGATTCGCTTAACTTAACAGATGAGCAGCTTGCTGTTGTTCAAGAAGTTAACTTAAAATATGCGAAAGAAAGAGAAGGTCTCATGCAGAAAGATATTCCTCGCCAAGAAAAGATGTATGATATGGAGACATTAGAAATAAAGAGAGAAAAAGAACTAAAAAAAATATTGGATAAAGAGCAGTTTAAAAAACTGAAAGCTATGGAGGAAAGAAGGAGAGCAAAATTTAGAGAACGCTTACAAGAGAGAATGAGAAATGATGATAACCAAAATAGAAGAAGAAGTAGAACAAATAAAGGAACAGAAGGCTGAATTTAATTCCAGATGAAATAAAAAAATCTCACTAAGTTCTTAGTAAGATTTTTTTGTGTAATCTTTAAGAAAATAGAATTGGTTTAAAGTAATTGAAAAACTTTAATCTATTTCCTAACTATATTACAAAGTATAAATCATTTAAATAGATTGATATACTATCTCCTATTTTAAAAGAAATCATCTTCTGTTGATGTTGGTAAAATATTGGTATTATTAGCAGTAGAATCGGCTGTATTCATTAAAACCATCTGTTCATACTTCCAACATTCAAACTCTGGTAACATCTTATCAGGTTTAATAAAATCTCCTTTTTCGCCTAATTCCCTGTGGTAAGGAAGGTCTTTATCAGCATAGACATTTTCTGTGTAGAGGGCATATTCTGGCATAGCCATTCTACCGCCTTGTCCTAATTTTAAACTTCTAAAATGTATTATATTTTCTTCCCCTCCTACCCAAACACCTGTGATCAGGCTTTTGGTCATGCCAATAAACCAGCCATCAGAATAATTAGAGGTAGTACCGGTTTTTCCGCCAACTTGTGTATCACGAACAAAATCATAACCTTGGCGGTCTTCATATATCTGTCTTAAACGCAAACCTATAGAAGTACCGTTTGATTCTTCATTACTTCCTCTGAGCATATAAGACATAATGTAAGCATCTTCTTTACTGAGTGCTTCTATGGTTTTTGGTACAAATGTTTCTAATACTTTACCATCCTTATCTTCTATATGAGTAATAAAAATAGGTTCTGTCCAAACACCTTGGTTAGCAAATACTGAATAAGCAGCTACCATTTCGAAAAGTGAAACTTCGCTTGTGCCCAAACATAAAGAGTAAACTCTTTCAATTTCACGATTAATATTGTATTTATTCCTCAAATAATTAATGCCAAATTTATTTTCTGCATAATCGGCTATGATACTCGGACCTAGCATTTTGATGATATAAGCTGCTGCCGTATTTTTTGACATAGCCATTGCTTGTCTTAATGTAAGTTGTAAACCTGAATAATCTCCACTATTCTTAGGTGTATAGATATCACCATTTGCCAAAGTGATACTTACTGGGGCATCAACTATACGGTAACAAGGGTGCATCTTCTTTTCAACAATAGCTGCCGAATAGGTAATGGGTTTAAAGGTAGAGCCGGGCTGTCTGTAGCCCTGTTTTACATTGTCAAATTGAAAGTAACGATGATCTATCCCTCCTACCCAAGCTTTTATATGTCCTGAGATAGGATCCATTGACATGAGACCAGTGTGTAGAAAATGTTTATAGTAGGCCAAAGAATCTAAAGGTGACATTACGGTATCTTGCTGGAAGTTGGGCATTTCCCAATTAAATACTGTCATAGGTACTTTTGTATTCAATACCTTATTAATGGAATCTTGGTTATTATCATATCGATTTCTTAAAATACGATATCTTTCCGTTCTTCTTATCCTGTTTTGAACAAAGCCTTTAATTGGTTTTAAATCTTCATCTACCCAAGGTTCCTGATCTTTCCAATGCTCGTAAAACAGTTGTTGCTGACCTTTCATATGTTCTTTAACAGCATCTTCGGCATGTTTTTGCATTTTCGAATCGATAGTAGTAAATATTTTTAATCCATCTTTATATAAGTTGTAAGGCTCTCCATTAGGTTTAAAATGGGTTGCACACCATTTCTTTAAATCTTTGGCGATTTCATTTCTAAAATAAGTAGCATAACCTGTATTATGGCTTTCAACTTTGTATTCAAGTGTAATAGATTGCTCTTTTAATGAATCGAAGGCTGCATCGGTTAGGTAGCCATATTTATTCATTTGAGCCAAAACTGTATTTCTTCTCCTTTTAGCGGTTTCGGGGTTACGGTGTGGATTATATCTTGAGGGGGCTTGTAACATACCGGTAAGCATAGCTGACTGCAGTACATCTAAGCTATCGGGAATGGTATTAAAAAAAGTTTTACTTGCCGCTTTTATCCCAAATGCATTTCCACTGAAAGAAGCTGTGTTCAAATACATAGTCATTATTTCTTCCTTAGTATATGCTCTTTCTAGTTTTATAGCTAAAATCCATTCTTTAGTTTTTGCTATTAATGTTCCTAGTATTGGCATTTCGTTTAGAGAACCACTATCAAGTCCATTTCGCGTTTTGAAAAGAATTTTTGCTAATTGTTGTGATAATGTGCTTCCACCACCTTGTAAATCGAAAGTAACAATACCATAAGCCACTCTCGTTAAACTTCTTAAATCGATACCACTGTGTTCTTCAAATCTCACATCTTCTACTGCCTTTAGCGCATTTACTAAATTTAGTGAAAGCTGCTGGTATTTTACAGGATCTCGATTTTCAAGAAAGTATTTTCCCATAATTTCTCCATCACCAGTATAAAGGATAGAGGCTATGGTATTCTTAGGGTTTTCCAGTTCTTTAAAATCAGGAAGGCCGCCGTATAAGTTACCCCAATTATTGTAAACCGATACTGTGTAGAGTACTAAAGTGGATAGCCCAATAAATAGTGTAAACCATAATATTTTAATTGTTCTTAGGTACATATCTTGCCTTAATTTTGCATTGCAATCACATTATTTTGATGTATGTAGTAAGTTCGCATTATATTTCAAAATTATAAAATTTCTAACATTATCGATTTTTAGGAATGCCTCCTCCTGTTTCATTTTCTGTCTCCTCCTTTTTAATATGTGAAGGATCAATAGCACTTAAAAGATTTTTAGCAAAGGGGACTAGTTCACTTCCGCTAAAATTGGTAATAAAAGCATTTAATTTCTGATAATAAGTCGTCAAATCGTCAGTGATCTTACCATCAATCATAGTACGTAGTAAGTGCATTTTGTCCTTCACTGTACTATTAGGATAATTTGTAATAGCTATTTGCAAAAGAGAATCTGATTCAACATATCTTTCTTGCTTATACAGCTCAAAACAATTTTCGTATTGTGCTATTGATTCATTATTACTGATATTGGTTTCCTGTACATAATTTGGGTTAACCAAAATTTTTGCGTAAAAAGATTCAGGGTATTCTTTTATAATAACATCCTTAAATTGCTCATGGTTGCAACTATCATACTCCATACACATATTGTAAAGAATGTACATTGCTTCGGGAGTTAATTCACCTTTTGGAAATTCTTTGTACAAGCGATCATATGTTTCCAGCAAGTTGTTATATTCTTCTAATCGGTAATAATACACTTTACCTAATTCAAAAAGACCGTTCTCTAGTTCGGCTTTAACCGCTTCTTTTTGTGCTGCCTGATAGGGAATCTCGGCTTTTCGGGCTTCAAATGACTTAACAGAAGCAAAAATATCTTCTGTGCTTTCTGTTTCATCGTTAGATTGGTTAT
>JBCDJE010000420.1:0-4521 GCA_038748185.1 Bacteroidota bacterium | reverse complement strand
TTTTTGGATAATCAACAAAGTATTATAGTCAATACTACTGAAAGCCTTTAACTATTAAAATCAATTATTCCCTATATATTATGAAATACCATCTTACGCTACTCTTTATTTTTTGCTGTATAATACAAGCATCCAAAGGGCAAAACACAAAATTAACAGCGCAAATTGGTCATGAAGGAAGAGCCTCTTACGTTACAATTAATCCTTCACACTCAATTATTGCTACAACAGCATCTGATGGAATTATTAAGCTTTGGGATATAGCGTCAGGAAGAATATTAAGATCATTAGATGGGCACACTTCAAAAGTAAATGCAATTTCTTTCAGCTATGACGGTAATCTTTTAGTAAGTGGAAGCTACGATAAAACCATAAAAGTTTGGGAAGTAAATACCGGCATAATGCTGCAAAATTTTATTGGTCACGATAGTCCGGTACAAACTGTTGCCTTTAGCCCTGACGATTTAATTATAGCAAGCGGTTCAGGTGATTTTAGCCAAGATAGTTCTGATACAAGTATAAAAATATGGGAAGTACTATCTGGTAAACTTATACAAACCTTTGAAGGGCATCAGAAAAGTACCAGCACTTTAACATTCAACTCTAATGGACGATACCTAGTTAGTGGTGGGTGGGATAATAACGTGATTCTCTGGTCTATAGCAAAAAAGAAAAAACTACGAGAATATAACGGACATACAGAAAAAGTCAATACAGTAAAATTTAATCCCGATGGAATGTCTTTTGCCAGTTGCAGCCAAGATAATAGTATTAAAACTTGGGACATAATTAGTGGGGAGTTATTACATACTTTACAAAACAATTTGGGTAATCCTAACTCATTTAGTTACAGCGATAACGGAAAATACATTATAAGCGGTGGTATTAATCGACAAATAAATCTTTGGAGGAGTCAGAATGGAAAGCTTATTAAAAACTATCCAACAAAACTCAGTTGGATTACTTCTGTAGCCTACAACCCTAAAGGTAAAATAATAGCAAGCGGCAACGAATTAGAAAAAACAGTTGTGCTTGACGTTGAGAAAGGTGAACAACTCTGTAAGTTAATTGGCTATTCTAAAAAAATAACTTCACTGGCTTTTAATGCTAAAGGCGATCAATTAGCCATTGTAAATAATGGTAAAGATATTTTGCTTTGGGATATGTTATTAGGTAAAATCACAAAAAAGCTCCAAGGACATCAAAGCGAAATTAGAACGATTAGCTTTAATCCTACAACAGATGAAATACTGAGCGGTAGTGCAGATAAATCAGTGATTTCTTGGCAACCAGATAAAGATGGTAATTACAAGACTTTTAAAGCTCATAGGAAAGGTGTTTTTTCTATTGCCCACCATCCTAACGGGCAGTTATTTGCAAGTGGCAGCGCCGATGGGACCATCATCCTTTGGGATAAAAATAGCAATATACCAATTGATACATTATTTGGAAGAACCTCTGCTTACTATGAACCTGCTTGGGATATCCATTTTAGCCCAAATGGTAAATTCTTACTAAGTGCAGGTCATAATCAATTGCTAAAAATATGGGATATTACTAATGGTAAACTACTTGCAAAAGCAAAAGCACATAAAGGCGCTGTTAGAGCTGTAACAACCAGTAAAGATGGACAATTTATATATACTGCAGGCCATGATAAAGTTATAAGAAAATGGGCTGGAAATGGTTCAATTGTAAAGGAGTTTTTTAGCCATAAAGATGAAATACTTTGCTTACAGTTGCATCCTAAAGAAAATATAATTGCTTCAGCAGGAAGAGATAAACATATTGTTCTTTGGGATGCCTCAACAGGTGAAGTTTTAAAGGAATTGAAAGGACATGATGCAGCTATTAATCAACTGGCTTTTAGCCCTGATGGCAAGTTTCTAGTAAGTGCGGGTAATGATTCTCGAATCATTTTCTGGGATTTAGTAAAAAAAAGAGAGCTGGCAACATTAATCATATTAGAAAATGGAACTGATTATGCTATTGTCACTAAAAGAGGCTATTTTGAAGGGTCAATTGAAGGAATAAAAAATGCCTTACACTTTGTAAAAGGTAATGAAATCTCACCCCTTGAGTCTTATTTTGAAAAGTTTTTCACTCCTGAACTTTGGCTAAGAATAATGAATGGTGAAGATCCTAATGCTATGGAGTTCAATATTTTTGAATTTGTCAATATCCCTAATGATGTAGAATTCAATGATCCATCAAAATTAAATAAACAAGTCAGGTTTGATACTAAATCCAGAATTTTTAAAAGTGATAAAGAGGAAGTTCAAATTGCACTCGAAACTATTGACAATGGCGGTGGGATTGATGAAATAAGGGTTTATCAAAATGGTAAGCTAATTCATACTACTGGTACTGCATTTAAAAATAAACCAAATGAAGGTGAGAATGTAAAGTTAGAAATAACGACTACTTTAATAGAAGGCGCAAACCGATTTAGTACTATGGCTTTTAACAACGAAAGAACTGAATCTATGCATGACATAATGAACATAACTTATGATAGCCCTTATAAACCTCAAGCAGATTTATATGTTATTTGTATAGGAATAAATGATTACCTCAATCCCAGTTATCAATTAAATGTTGCCAGAAAAGATGCCCAAGAATTTGCGCAAAATTTACAAAAAGGTAGCAGTAAAATTTTTAGAAATATCAAACCTTTTGAAGTTTATGATACATTAGCTAATGCACTTACTATTAGGAAAGTGTTAGACTCCGTTGCTATTACTGCTCGCCCAAATGATGTTTTTGTTTTTTACTATGCAGGA
The DNA here is from genome assembly GCA_038748185.1 of Bacteroidota bacterium. GTDB lineage: Bacteria > Bacteroidota > Bacteroidia > Cytophagales > Flammeovirgaceae > Chondrinema. The sequence goes on along the minus strand of JBCDJE010000420.1, from coordinate 1,738 downwards.
CATGGAGCTTTGGCTGATGCTAGTGCTACCAGAGCTGCCGAATATTTCCTTATTCCTTATGATGTAACACAAGTATATGGCGCAGAAGATCAACTAATTGAAAAAGCTATTTCTTCTTCGGAACTCATGGAATTTTCAAGAAAGATAAAGGCCCAAAAACAATTAATTATTTTAGATGCTTGTCAGTCTGGTGGTGCGATTAAATCTTTTGTAAGTAGAGGTCCTAAGGAACAAAAAGCGATGATGCAGTTAGCTAGAAGTGCAGGAGTAGTATTACTAGCTGCAAGTGGGCAAGAAGAATTTGCCTCTGAGTATGAAGAATTAGGACATGGTGTTTTTACCTATTCTATATTAGAGGCAATGAAAGGAAACGCTGATGGAGGATTAAAAGACAAAAAAATAACAGTAAATGAATTGAAGGGGTATCTCGAAGATCGTGTACCTCAATTAAGTGAGAAGTTTAGAGGAAAGCCACAGTATCCAACAGGTTATAGCAGAGGGCAAGACTTTCCTATTGTTATTGTTGAATAAAAAAAGCTGTGATTTCTATTATCACAGCTTTTAGAAAGTCAATTCCTATTAAATACTAAGCTTCAACTACTTTAATTGCAATCTCTTTCTTTACTTCTTTATGTAAATCTAACACTATTGAATAATCTCCTAACATCTTAATATCAGAGGTAAATGAGATTTTCCTTCTGTCAATTTCGAAACCTTTTTCCTTGAGTGCATCTGCTATTTGAAGTGCTGTAACCGCACCAAATATTTTACCGCTTTCTCCTGCTTTAGCACCAATAGAAAGCACTAGTTCGCCCATTGAATTTGCAATATTTTCTGCTTCTGTTTTAACTTTTTCAGCTTTATGAGCAGCTTGTTTTAAGTTTTCAGCAACTACTTTTTTATTAGAAGCAGTGGCCAAAACTGCAAGACCTTGAGGAATAAGATAATTCCTTCCATAACCAGGCTTGACTTTAACTATGTCATCTTTATAACCCAGTCCTTTTATATCATTTTTTAGTATAACTTCCATAACTAATATTTTTATAAATGGTAATTATAGGATACTATCCTTTCTTTTCGGATAGCGATTATTTAAAACCATCGGTTACGTATGGTAAAAGCGCTAGTTGTCTCGCCCTTTTAATAGCTTTTGCAACTTTCTTCTGATATTTTAAACTTGTTCCTGTAAGTCTTCTGGGAAGAATTTTACCCTGTTCATTTAAAAATTTAGATAAAAAATCAGGGTCTTTATAATCAATATATTTAATTCTATGTTTTTTAAACCTACAGTATTTCTTTTTTATTTCACCGCGGTTTACTGATTCGTTTACTAAAGTCATGATGCTACCTCCTCTTTTTGATTTGATGCTTTTTTGTTAAATGCGCCACTTCTTCTTTTTTCGTTAAATTCGACACCGTATTTATCTAAACTCACAGTAAGAAACCTGAGTATTTTTTCATCTCTCTTGTACTCAATTTCTAATTTTTGAACGAGAGAAGGATCGGCTTTAAACTCAAAAAGCTGATATACTCCAGTAGTTTTGTTTTCAATGGGGAAAGCAAGTTTTTTCAATCCCCAGTTTTCTTCGTGATAGATTTCGGCCTTATTCTCGACAAGCCAGCCTTTAAACTTAGCAACAGCTTCCTCTATCTCTTGCTCAGATAGAATGGGAGTAATTATGAAAACTGTCTCATAATTTTTCAAACTCATAATTTAAGGTTTGATGATTGAACAAAA
>JBCDJE010000419.1:0-4533 GCA_038748185.1 Bacteroidota bacterium | reverse complement strand
TTTTAGCGTTTACAGTTAATATTTATTGGGATTTCACTTAGAGATCATTAACGTGAGTTACTATCAAATTACTAGCTGAGAAACTAGTTTAGCAATATTATGAGTAGCAATTTAATTGATCATAGTAAGATACGATATGTAATATCTATTTAGAGAATTACATATTATAACTAGTGACTTATAGCCAATTAATTTTGGGCTATTTACAAACTGAAACTAACAAACACTACATGACAAACTTACTGAAGCTGAACTTGGTTTTTCAAACCAATAATACTTATTTATTTGCACTATGCTTTCTGTGTACAACTATCTTTAGTACTAATACAATGGCCCAGTATAATGCTCCATCTGTTACAATTACAGCACCTATTTCAGGTAATGTTTTAGATGCTGGTAAAGATGTTGAATTTACAGTTGAGGTACTTGATGCTGATGGAGATATTACTAAAGTCGAATATTACAAAGGAGAAGAGGTAATTGGCATTTCTAGTATTTCACCCTTTTCATTTACATGGCAAAATGCGCCTATCGGGTTGCATGAATTAACTGCCCATGTTTATGATGCCGCTGGTCATAAAAGTACTTCAGAAAAAGTAACCATTAGCATCGCTATTAATGTGCCACCTACAGTTAATATCATTAATCCCGTTGTGCAGTCAGTCATCCAAGAAGGTGAAGACTTTGAGATACTCGTTTCTGCTTCTGACTCAGATGGTGAGATTGACAAAGTAGTATTTTACGCAAATGGTGATTTGTTAGGTGAAGATACTACTGAGCCTTACCAGTTTAATTGGATAAACCCGAATACTGGTACCTACGAAATAAATGCTAAAGCGATTGATAATAAGGGTGGTTCTTCTTCTTCACAATCAATTTCACTCAAGGTAAATGAAAACCCACAAGTAGTTATTATTAATCCTGAAGTTGGAAGCTCTTCGCTACCTGGAGCGTCTATCTCTATTTCAGCAACAGCAAACGATAATGATGGCAAAGTGGAGAAAGTCGTTTTTATGGTGAATGGAAATGAAATTGGAGAAAGCTTCTCTTCTCCTTTCACGATAGATTGGAACAAGCCTGATGCCGGTATATATGAGTTACAAGTATTCGCATTAGATAATGATGGAGGAAAAGCTGAAGGCGAAATGGTAGAAATATTTGTAAGAGAACCTTATGCAGTGCAAATCACCACTTTAACGCAGGATACAATCGTTACTCCACAAGCAATTATTCCTATAGTTTCTGAGCCTGTAGCAGGATACGAAGTAACAAAAGTTGAGTTTTATGTGAATGAGAATTTAGCAAGTGAAGATGATGCCTATCCTTTTGAAATGGATTTAGTAGTAGGAGATGCAGGAACATATCAAGTGTATGTGAAAGCTTTTTATGAATACTCAAAATCTTTTGAAAGCAATGTAGTAACAGTAAGTGTGGATCAAGTACTTTCAACAGCAGGAATGAGTATTGATGAAATTGATATACAAATATATCCCAATCCGACTACTGATTTTACTAGAATATCATACCAACTTAATAAAAGCAATGATGTAGGCATTGCATTAGCTGACCTTACAGGAAAGATATATTATTCACAAAGTATCAGTGGAAATATAGGCGAAAACATCCATCAGGTTAACTTAAATAACCTTTCCTCAGGTATTTATCTACTCCGTATTGAAACAGGTCAAAAGCGTTATATCGAGAAGATAATAAAGCAATAAAAATAGTCCTGTTTCTTTAAAATCTCAACTTAAAAAAGCTTGTGATTTTTTCTTTTTTCACAAGATGAAAATTTTTTCCCAATTTGAAAATATTCCCAAAATAGCCCCGTTTGCTAGGTGACTTTTAATTTTTTAAACTGTTATTTTTTTATCTACCAACATGCAGGCTGAAGAACAGTGGGATATTGAGATTAAGCCGAAATCTGGTCTATTACAACTAAACTTAGGAGAACTTTGGCGATACAAAGACCTGATATTACTATTTGTAAGAAGGGATTTTGTAGCGGTATATAAGCAGACTATTCTAGGGCCAATATGGTTTTTTATTCAACCGTTACTTACTACACTTACTTTTGTAGTTGTTTTTGGCGGTTTTGCCGGTATTTCTACCGATGGTATTCCTCCAGTATTATTTTATTTAGCAGGCATTACACTTTGGAATTACTTTGCCGATTGCTTCAAGATTACATCAGATACATTTATAGCCAATGCCAATATTTTTGGGAAAGTATATTTTCCTCGACTGGCAGTACCACTCTCAGTAGTAGTATCTAACCTGCTCAAACTTGGGATTCAGTTTATGCTTTTCTTAAGTTTTTATGCTTTTTTTATACTGAGTGGCACAGATATCAGTCCGAATCTATATGCTTTTTTAACCCCTATATTGGTGTTAATCATGGCATTTTTAGGACTAGGCTTTGGGATGATTTTTTCATCATTAACGACTAAATATAGAGACCTAAGGTTCTTGTTACAATTTGGTATACAATTAATGATGTATGCAACGCCTGTTATTTATCCGCTATCATCCATACCCGAAAAATATAAGATTTACTTGCTGGCTAACCCGATAAGTGCTGTTATAGAAACTTTCAAATATGGTTTTTTGGGAACAGGCACTTTTGAGTGGGTTTATCTAGCCTATAGCCTAGGTTTTACGGTAATAGTATTTTTTATAGGATTGGTACTGTTCAATAAGATCGAAAGCACTTTTATGGATACTGTTTAGACATTGGGTTGTAGCTTGTGGTTTTTAGTTTGTAGGGAAGAGAGGTTATTTAATGGGTTTCAGAGATAGTTTATTTGTGGATGTGGGGATTTGTTTATTTGAGGTGATGTAGGCAGTGAAAACAGATAAATAAAAATTAAAAATACGAAAGGAAAAAGAGTGGGGGTGGGACTCACGGGGCGAAGCCGTGCTTAAGGGTTGGTTTATTTGAGGATTTGATAATTTGTTTATTTGGGCTAAGGTAGTTTTAAATACAAATAAACTTAATACACGAAAAACAAATACACAAAAAAAAGTGGGATTTAAGTATTCATTTGAAAAATTAGAAGTTTGGCAACTGTCAAAACTACTAACAAAAAAAATTTATGTTGTGACTACTAATTTTCCGGAAGAGGAAAAGTTTGGAATAATATCTCAAATTAGGAGGGCAGCGGTATCTGTTACTTGTAATCTAGCTGAAGGTTCCGGAAGGAAAACAGGAAAAGATAAAGCCCATTTCACTCAAATCGCTTTTTCAAGTTTATTGGAGGTATTAAACTTATTGATTGTTTCTGTTGAGTTAGGCTTTTTAAAAGTAGAAGAATATTCGGAATTGAGAAGAGAAATAGAGGAGATGGGTAACAAAATAAACGCACTTAGAAATGCCCAGTTAAAGATAAGTGGATGTAAAAACTTAATTAAACCAAATAAACAAATCCTCAAATAAACGAATTCACAACTATGTCAGTAGTTCTAAAAGTAGAAAACCTTTCCAAACAATATCGCCTGGGGAATGTGGGGACGGGAACGCTCTCACATGACTTCAGCCGATGGTGGCATAAGGTGCGGGGTAAAGAAGATCCTTATTTGAAAGTAGGAGAGGTAAACGACCGCACGCAGAAAGGGAATAGTGAATATGTTTGGGCATTAAATAATATCAACTTTGAAGTACAGCAGGGAGAAATATTGGGAATCATAGGGAAGAACGGTGCGGGAAAATCTACATTACTAAAGATTCTCTCTAAAGTCACTGCTCCTACTACCGGAAGTGTAAAGGCAAAAGGCAGAATTGCCAGTTTATTAGAAGTAGGCACTGGTTTTCATCCGGAACTCACAGGAAGAGAAAATATCTATTTGAACGGGGCAATTCTAGGAATGACCAAAGTAGAAATCAGAGCCAAGCTCGATGAGATTGTAGACTTTGCAGGAGTAGAGAAATACCTTGATACCCCAGTAAAACGCTATTCTTCTGGCATGACTGTAAGGTTAGGTTTTGCAGTGGCTGCCCATTTGGAACCGGAAATTCTGATAGTAGACGAAGTACTCGCCGTGGGCGATGCAGAATTCCAAAAGAAAGCCATTGGTAAAATGCAGGATGTGAGTAAGGGCGAGGGAAGGACGGTGTTGTTTGTGAGTCATAATATGGGAGTAATTAGAAGACTTTGCAAAAGAGGAGTTTTATTAAAGAATGGGGTATTGCATTTAGAAGATGAAATACAAAATATTATAGAAATGTATGAAAATGAGAATAGCTTTCTTTTAAAGAAGCTATGGTCAAATGAAAAATATCCATTTCCTTATAAGGATATAGTTCAACTAAAAGGAATTGAGTTAAAATCTAGAAACATTAAGCATTTGGTAAATACTGATCCCATTTCCATAATACTGCATTATAAAACTTATAAAGATCTTAAACTTAATATTAGTTTAAGATTGAGTACGATAGATGGTACTTGTATTTTTGATACAGTATCTAATTCATTAGATTGCTCATCTTCAGCTTATGAACTTAAATTTATTATTCCGAAAGATTTTTTAAATGAC
>JBCDJE010000418.1:0-4545 GCA_038748185.1 Bacteroidota bacterium | reverse complement strand
GATCAATAGTGGCTTGATGCTTTTCTATAGAAACTTCTAAATCGCTGAGCACTTCTGCTAACAGTAAATTCAGATCAATTTGTTTGAATGGGGATCCTTTTGTGGTTATTCTTGAATAAGTAAGTAAATCCTGAATCAGGATTTGCATTCTCTCTGCAGAGTTTTGCATCCGCTTGAGGTAATCATGCCCTTTTTGAGAAAATGAATCTTTTTCAGTATGGTAGAGTCTGTCGCCAAATGTGCGAATCTTTCTCAATGGTTCCTGTAAATCGTGGGAGGCTACATATGCAAAGTCTTCTAATTCTCTATTACTTCGTTCCAGATCAGATGCATATTCTTTCAATTTAGCCCTACTTCGTTTCAAGGCAAGCTCAGCAATTTTTCTTTTAGTTATATCTTCTGCAAAAATTATCAGCCCGCCTATTTCACCTACTGTATTGCGCCAAGGATGCACCTCCCAACGCAACCAATCTTGCGAGCCATCAGGGTTAATAATCAGATCGTTCTCATTTTTAATAATTTCCCCTTTTAAACCTTTATCATATATCTTCAACCATCTACTTTGATGATTAGGAAATACATCAGGATGTCTTTCTTGTAAAATATCTTGCTCTCTATGTACAAATTCTTTAAGCCATGTATCGCTTAGTAATAGATATTTTAATTCTGTATTAACCATTGCTACGGCAACAGGTGTATTTTTTACAAAGTAACGCATGCGCTCCTCACTTTGCATTAGTTCTTTTTCGGCTAATTTCCTTTCAGTAGTGTTAATGATGAAGGCAATGGCTAAAACTTCTCCATCATATTCGTGATAGCTCAAACTTACTTCAAGCGGGAATTCGGAGCCATCTTTTCTTTGACCAAAAAGTTCAAGCCCTTTACCCATTGAACGCTGTTTAGGCGCATTGAAATATTCATCTCTGTACTTTACATGTTTATGATGAAAACGAGAAGGAATAAGCGTTTCAAGTGACAGATTTATTAACGCTTTTTCGGGGTAGCCAAAATTCTTTTCAGCTGCAGGATTAGCCGCAACTATAATTCCTTTGCTATTTACCAGAATGATAGATTCTGCTGACGATTTAAAAATCCCAATAAGTACCTCCGCATTATTAAACATAAAGTCTTTTAGCGCTTTTATGTAAGATAATATAAATTTTATAAAAAACAGTCAATACTATATATTAAGTTTACGTCGTGCAATATTTAAAAAATATAAATCCGTTTTTCGTGGAAAAAGCTTATTTTATCTTTGTAAAGTAATAGGTTGTTTTATCTAATCAATTACTCAAAACTGCTATTTTGTAATAGATAATTTAAAAGCTTTTTTTGTAAAATCAAATGTAACTATATACCACATAAGCTGTTACTATTTTATTATCTTTTTTTCCTGTTTCGGTTAAGGTAAATGAAAGTCTTATTTTTGCCTGCATGTTCCGTATTAAGTTAAAAAAGTTATTATATCAAAGAAAATATATGCGATTTGTCATACTACTTTAGTACTATATTGCGATAAACTATTTTTAAAAATTAAATACTGTTAAAAGTAATGGAGTTACAGGTTTTAGATTCAACCTTTAAATATTGCGAGAGCTTAACAGCTTATAAAAGAAGGAAGACAGTAGAAGTACATATTGGAGATTTACCTCTGGGCAGTATGTATCCTATTAGAGTACAATCTATGACCACTGTCGATACAATGGATACGATGGGTTCCGTAGAACAAACTATAAGAATGGTAGAGGCAGGATGTGAGTATGTAAGAATTACAGCTCCCAGCCTTAAAGACGCTCAAAATCTTGAAAATATTAAACATGAATTAAGAAAAAAAGGCTATGATGTTCCTCTAATTGCTGATATACATTTCACTCCAAATGCGGCCGAATTGGCTGCTAGAATTGTTGAAAAAGTAAGGGTAAACCCTGGAAATTATGCTGATAAAAAACGATTCGAACACATAGAATATACTGACCAGTCATATAATGAGGAATTAGAGCGGATTCGAGAACGATTTACGCCTTTAGTAAAAATTTCAAAAGAATACGGAACCGCTATGCGTATCGGTACAAATCACGGGTCACTTTCCGATCGAATTATGAGTCGTTATGGCGATACACCACTGGGCATGGTAGAGTCTGCGTTAGAATTTTTACGTATTTGCGAAGACCTCAACTATTATAATATTGTAATTTCTATGAAGTCGAGCAACCCACAAGTAATGGTACAGGCTTATCGCCTTTTGGTAAATAAACTGGAAGAAGAAAACTTAAAACCTTATCCTTTGCACTTAGGAGTAACCGAAGCAGGTGATGGAGAAGATGGAAGAATTAAATCAGCAGTAGGGATTGGTACTTTGCTAGAAGATGGACTTGGAGATACTGTGCGTGTTTCGCTCACAGAAGAACCGGAAGCAGAAGCTCCGGTAGCAGCATCGCTCATAAACCGTTATAATGTACGATCGAAAAAAGCAAAACCTATTTCCCCCATTACCAAGCTCTTAAAAAATCCTTTTGAATACGAGCAAAGTGTTACAAATGAAATCCTCAATATTGGAGGAGCAAATGTGCCAAGGGTGGTTGCAGATTTGAGTCACTTAGGTGAGATAGCGTTAAAATCACTTAAAAATATTGGACAGTTCTACTTACCGGAATTAGACAAGTGGTCTATGAATGACCAAGGGTGTGATTACATCTACACAGGCAAAAATAAGCTTAGCTTTATGCTACCTAATGGCGTAAAGGAAATTGTTGATTTAACAACTTGGCAAAATGTTGACGATAAAGTGAATGTTCTGCCATTATACAATATAGCTGAATTCCTGGCAGTTGCTGAGAAAGGAAATAAAGGTTTAGTACATCCTGACTTAAATTTTATTGCTATCCAAGCAGAAGAATTACAAACTGAATTATTAGTAACATTACAGCACTATAATAATTTGGTAATTATCTTGGAAACGGCTAACGAGCACGCTATGCCAGCAATGCGTAGAACATTACTAGAAGGGTATCAACTTGGGAGTCGTACACCAATTGTAATAAGAAGAACTTTTGAGGCAGTCAACGAAGATGAATTTCAATTATATGCTTCTACAGATGCAGGTGCTTTATTTGTTGATGGGTACGGAGATGGGATTATGTTGAAATTTGCTGCTAAAAATGCTGATTTAAATACTTTGTGGAAACAAGTAAAACTAAGTAATAGTACAGCTTTTGGTATATTGCAAGCGACTCGTAGAAGAATGACCAAAACCGAATATATTTCGTGCCCTTCATGTGGTAGAACACTTTTCGATTTACAAGAAACTACAGCAATGATCAGAAAACGCACCGATCATTTAAAAGGCGTAAAAATTGGTATTATGGGTTGTATAGTAAACGGACCTGGTGAAATGGCTGATGCAGATTACGGTTATGTAGGTTCTGGAAAAGGAAAAATAACCCTTTACAGAAGTAAGGAAGTGGTAAAACGAAATGTACCTTCTGCTAACGCCGTAGATGAGTTGATAGAATTGATTAAGGAAGATGGTAATTGGATTGAGAATTAAGACTTTTGCTATCGTAAAAACCAAAAAGTTTGTCTTTTTAAAACAATGCGCATCCTCTCTCAAAAAGATGTAAGAGCTTGTATCAACATGGAACAAGCAATTACTTTGATGAAAACTGCATTTATAGAACTTTCAGTAGGTGAGGGGGTGGTTCCAGTTAGGCACATCTTACAAAACCCAAATAACAAAACTACTGCGTTATTTATGCCAGCTTCTCTACCACAAAATAATAGTCTTGGTTTAAAAGTGGTAGGCATGAATGAAAATAACCTAGATATAAACCTCCCTTTAATCAATGCAGTTATTTTATTACTAGATACAAAGACGGGTACTCCTATTACTTTAATGGATGCTAGTTGGATTACTGCGCTACGGACAGGAGCAGGTTCAGGTTTAGCAACTGATCTGCTAGCTAGAAAAGATGCAAATACTGCTGTAATATTTGGAGTCGGTGTACAGGCAAAAACACAACTTGAAGCGATATGTGCTGTGAGAGCTATTTCTAAAGTATGGGTAATTAACAGAACTATTTCAAAAATAGATGCATTTTGTGAAGAAATGACCGCTAAGCTCGATGTGGAAATAGTTACAGGAACATTAGAACATATAAAGCAAGCCGATATTATTTGCACAGCAACTACTGCTTTCGAACCACTTTTTCAACATAACCACTTAAAGGAAGGTGCGCATATTAATGCAATTGGTGCCTATACCGCAGAGATGTCAGAAGTCTCACCAGAGACAATTGCCAATTCCCGCTTGGTAGTAGATAGACAAGATGCTTGCCTACATGAGGCAGGTGATATTATAAAAGCAATGAAAGGTAATTATATTAGCAAATCGGATGTAAATTGTGAATTGGGTGAAGTTGCTGCGAAAGTAAAATCAGGTCGGCAAAATGAGCATGAGATAACAGTTTTTAAATCGGTTGGGAATGCTGCACAAGATTTGGTAGTAGCGCAATATGTTTACAAGAAAGCGACAGAAAAAAAACTAGG
>JBCDJE010000417.1:0-4547 GCA_038748185.1 Bacteroidota bacterium | reverse complement strand
TAAACTTTCTTTTTTCTTTTTTAATCTATAAAGCTATGTTTAGATTTTTCAAATCTTTTGTATTTCCCGTAATCTTAACTTCTCTATTATTTAGTTGTGAAGATGAAGAGGATTTGGGACCGCCGCCAACAGTAAGTTTTACACCAAGTGCTAAAGTAGCAGAGATTGGTGAATTATTAACTTTTACTAATGAGAGTACTGCAGCTAATGGCAGTTTAGTTTACACTTGGGACTTTGGAGATGGAGACCAGAGCACTAATGCTACTCCTCAGCATTTTTATAGTGATACTGGAAGTTACACAATTACACTTACTGCCACTACTGAATTAGGTGCAACAGATGTATTTGAAGATAATATTACAGTTGGCAGAAGATATCTTACAAGCCTTGAATTATTAAATTGGTCAGATTCTTCCTTTACTGTTATAGATGATTCAATAGTATTTATACCTTGGGATGAGGATAATAGTGCCCCTGATATCGCTTGGGTGGTATTTGGACCAGGAGGTCAAGAAATTGATACCAGAGATAATCCAGCTCAAAATGTAACACAAGCACCTTTCATAGTTGATATACAAGGAGATTTTCTATTAAGCAACGACTTCTATACTGTTGCAGTTGGAGATGTAGACGAGGTAGCTGACAGTGTGGATTGGATGGTGATAAGGCAAGGGGCTCAATCTATTGTACCGCTTGACCCGAGTTTAACATTCCATTTAGATCCTGACCAAGACCCTTTTGAGACACCTGAATACATACAAGGCAAAAATCCTATCACGGGAGAAGGTTCTATTCTTATTGGTAATGACCCAAATCAGTTTGATTTGGCAATCGGTTTTATGAATTTTGAAATTAGGTAAGAAATAATAGGAAAAAAGCCGGAAAAATAAATCCCGGCTTTCAATTATTATCCTATTAGTCGGTTTCTGGCTGGTTACCTATCTGCCAATACCTATTCTCGAAAAAGACTTTACTGTTAAACCTTTCTCTACTGAATCAAGGTATTGAGCCACAGTTTGCTTTGGTTCTTTTACATACTGCTGGCTTAGTAGTGTATTTTCTTTAAAAAACTTTTGCACAAACCCTTGAGCAATTTTTTCCAAGATATGCTCAGGTTTTCCTTCTTCTCTAGCTTTATCAATACCAACTTGTTTTTCTCTTTCTACCACTTCAGGATCAATTTCGTCTTTATTTACTGCTAAAGGCTTCATAGCTGCAATTTGCATAGCTACATTTTTTCCTGCTTCTTCTACATCACCGTTTTCCACTCCGGCAAGGTTGATTAAAACAACAATACTATTTCCATGGAGGTAATCTACAATCTTTTCGCCTTCCATGTAGGAATAATCCGATATTTCTATCTTTTCACCAATTTTACCCGAAAGCTCAATCATCTGCTCTGTTATCTTCTTTCCATTAACTTCTATGTTTAATAGAGTATCTTTAGACGCTGTCTTATTTTCAACCGCAGCATTTAAGATAGTATCACCTAATTTTTTAAATTCTTCTGTTTTTGAAACTGGTTCTGTTTCACAATTTAAGGCAAAAGCAATTCCCACTTTCCCCGATTCAGCAACATAAGAGTATACTTTTCCTTCAGAAGCTTCTCTATCAGCTCTTTTTGCAGCTACTTTTTGTCCTTTTTTTCTTAGTAAATCTACTGCTTTTTCTATATCTCCTTCAGCTTCTACCAGTGCTTTTTTACAATCCATCATACCGGCACCAGTAATTTGCCTTAATTCATTAACTTGTTTTGCTGTAATGGCCATTTTATTTGGAATTTATTTATTTAAAATATTAAAGGTTATATGAGGACTTTGTAAGCACCTATATAACCTTTAACTACATTGAAAAAGTAATTTTTTAACTATGTACTATGCTTCCTTTTTAGGAGCATCTTTAAGCTTAGATTTTAAATCTGAGATTTCTTGCCTAATACTAGCTAATGCTTCTGTGTCTCTTTTATCTTTTTTTACATTAAAGATTGCAGACTGCTTTCCCTTTAACTCGCTTAACTTAGTCTCTATGTCGTGCTTATTCATTGAATAAAAATTTAAAGATTGCTAAAAACACTTATTCCTTTTCTTCAGCTTTTACATCTTCAGCTTTAGAAACTGCTTCAACTTTTTCCTCAACTACAGGCACTACTTCAGGGTTCTTATCTACAGCCTTTTTCTCATTCTCGGCCTGTTTCATTTTAGCATCCTCTTTTTCTTTCTTACGTTCTTGCAATCCTTCTTCAACCGCCTTCCCAATAAAAGAAGTTACAAGTGCTATAGATTTAAAAGCGTCGTCATTTGCAGGAATTGGATAATCAATTAACTCTGGATCAGAATTAGTGTCAACCATTCCTATCACTGGAATATTTAATTTTTTGGCTTCTTTAATAGCTATATGCTCTCTTTTAATATCTACTACAAATAAAGCTGCTGGAAGTCTATTCTGGTCAGCGATACCGCCTAATATTTTTTCCAGTTTATCTTTCTCACGCTGCTTCATTAACCTTTCTCTTTTGGCAAGGTTTTTAAATGCTTCGTCTTTCATCAACCGCTCAATTGCCGACATTTTCTTTATGGATTTTCTTACAGTAGCAAAGTTAGTAAGCATCCCACCTAACCATCTTTCCGTAACATAAGGCATCTTTAACCTATCAGCTTCTAAGGAAACAATTTGTTTTGCTTGTTTCTTCGTAGCTACAAACATAATTTTTCTGCCCGATTTAACTACATTCTTCATAAAATGAGATGCGGCATCGAGGCAAGCAATAGTTTTGTTAAGATCAATGACGTGGATTCCGTTTCGCTCCATGAAGATATAAGGAGCCATTTTCGGATTCCATTTCCTGGTAAGGTGGCCAAAATGCACCCCAGCGTCTAGAAGATCTTTATATTCAAGCTTTGGCATGGAATAAATAATTTATGTTTAAAATGTGATATGCATTTAATAATGCAAGAAGATTAACGCTTACTGAATTGGAATTTCTTCCTAGCCTTTCTGCGTCCATACTTCTTCCTTTCTACCATTCTAGGATCTCTAGTTAGGAAACCTTCGGGTTTTAAGGTAAGTCTGTTTTCAGGATTAGCCTCGACTAAAGCCCTTGAAATTGCTAATCGAATTGCTTCAGCTTGACCAGCAATTCCTCCACCTAAAACATTTACTTTTATATCGTAATTACCTTTTGCACTTAGCGCATTTAGAGGCTGATTTACGATGGTTTGTAAAATTTCCGATGGGAAATATTTTTTTAATTCTCTACTGTTTACAGTAACTTCACCTTTGCCTTCCGTCATATAAATACGGGCAATGGATTTTTTTCTTCTTCCAATTGTATTAATTACTGCCATTATTGTATTTTTATCTCTGTTGGTTTTTGAGCCTCATGAGGATGATCTGACCCTTCGTAAATAAATAAATTTTTCAATATTGCTTTACCCAAACGATTTTTTGGAAGCATTCCCCTAACTGCTTTTTCTACAAGTAAAGTTGAGGATTTCTCTTTTATATCTAATGGTGATCTATGTCTTTGTCCCCCAGGGTAACCAGTATAGTGAATGTAAACTTTATCAGTCCACTTCTTTCCTGTAAGTTTTATATTATCGCTGTTTATCACTATAACAGAATCTCCACAATCTGCATGAGGAGTGTAGTTAGGCTTATGTTTACCTCTTATAATTTTTGCTACTTCGCTACTTAATCTGCCAAGCACAACATCTGTAGCATCAATTATCACCCATTTCCTTCCTGCAGTTTCTTTACTCACTGCTAGGGTTTTGTAACTCAAAGTATCCACGGAATATATATTTTTAATTCTAGAGAAATATCTAAAAAGTCCCTCAATAGAGGCTAAGCTCTTTAAAAAGGACTGCAAAAATATAGAGATTAAATTTCTTATGCAATAGCTAAATCGAAATTATAATAAGTTGCTTTTTTTTATCTAAAAAAATAGCTCTCATTGCTGAGAGCTAAAAATATATACAAATTTCAAGATCACTTAGCCCTTACCGCTTCTGTCAAAACAATAACTTTATTATTTAGCACTTCTACTATGCCATTTTCTATCTCAAAGAATTTTTCCCCTCCATTATCAGTCACTCTCAGTTCTCCTTTTTCTAAGTTACTTATAATTGGGGCATGGTTATTCAGTACTTCGAAAGAACCTTTTACGCCTGGCATTTTTACGCCTATTACCTCACCTTCAAATGCTTTTTTATCAGGTGTTATCAACTCAAAATACATAGCAGAGAGAATAATTATTAAATATGATATGTTTATTTTGCTTGAGCGAGAAGTTTTTCACCTTTCTCAACAGCATCTTCTATTGTTCCAACAAGGTTAAATGCAGCTTCTGGTAAATTATCATGCTTACCATCCATAATCTCGTTAAACCCTTTTATAGTATCTTTTATATCAACAAATACTCCAGGAAGACCTGTAAATTGCTCGGCGACATGGAAAGGTTGAGATAAGAACCTTTGTACTCTTCTGGCTCGTGCTACTAGCAGTCTATCTTCTTCTGATAGTTCATCCATACCCAAAATAGCAATTAT
>JBCDJE010000416.1:0-4567 GCA_038748185.1 Bacteroidota bacterium | reverse complement strand
TCTAAGCATTTTTCTATTATTTTCTCCTACTACACTAAATTAAGAATTTCTCTTTCCTGATGCTTTAATTTTCCAATCGCTCCAATTAAGTAAATAATTTGGTTAAAATAAGACAATTGTCATATTTCAAAGCTTTACGGCTTTATAGCTTTGAACTAAAATAAAGGACTCATTTAAAAGAAGAATTAAAATGGTAGATCATCTCAGAAAACCACGCTATACTACTGCCGAAGACGCTGTTAGCTGTATTCGCTCAAATGATAGAGTATTTATTCACAGTGTTTCTATGGCACCTCATGTACTTATTGATGCAATGATGGCAAGAGCCGGAGAATTGAAAGATGTAGAAGTAATTCATATCCATACAGAGGGCCCTGCTCCTTATGTAAGTCCTGAATTTGCCGGAAGTTTTAGACACAATGCTTGCTTCGTGGGAAGTAATGCAAGAAAAGCTGTTCAACAGGGAGATGCTGATTATATCCCTATTTTTCTGAGTGAAATTCCTTATCTCTTTAGAAGGAACATTTTACCAATAGATGTAGCATTAATTACAGTCACCCCACCGGATATTCATGGCTATTGTTCATTAGGATCTTCAGTAGATGTATCGGTAGCAGGAGTAGAAACTGCAAAATTTGTAATTGCAGAAGTAAACCCTCAAGCACCTCGTTCAATTGGCGATGGTATCATACATATCAGTGAAATTGATGCATTGGTTGAAGTTGATAAACCGATTACAATTGTTCCCTCCCGCAAAATTTCCGAAGAAGAAAACAAGATGGGAAAATTTATTGCAGAACTAGTGGAAGATGGTGCAACTTTACAAATGGGTATTGGCGGAGTGCCTGATGCCGTACTGGCCCAACTTACCAACCATAAAAGGCTTGGTGTTCATACTGAAATGTTTTCTGATGGCTTAATAGATTTGGTAAAAAGAGGTGTAGTAACTGGTGAAGATAAAAAAGTTTTGCCCCATAAAATCACTGCTGCGTTTGTAATGGGTACACAAAAAGTGTATGATTTCTTGCATGATAATCCCATTGTTACTATGAAAGATGCTGCTTTTACCAACGATACCTCTCTTATACGTAAAAACCCCAAAGTAACTGCTATTAATAGTGCTGTTGAAATTGATTTAACCGGGCAGATTTGTGCAGATACTATTGGTGCCAAGCAGTTTTCAGGTGTTGGTGGGCAAATGGATTTTATGCGAGGTGCTTCCTTATCGCATGGTGGGAAACCTATTATCGCTTTACAATCAACAACAAGGAAAGGACAGTCTAAAATTGTTCCATTTTTGAAAGAAGGTGCAGGTGTAACGACTACTCGTGCCCACGTACATTATATTGTAACTGAATATGGTGTTGTGAACCTATATGGTAAAAATTTAAGGCAAAGGGCAAAAGCGTTAATTAGTATTGCCCATCCTTCTCACAGAGAAAGCCTTGAAAAAATCGCTATAGAACGCTTTGGGAAGTTATAAGAGGGAACATCATATATTACCTTAAAAGGAGCATTATAAAAAGTTTATAAAAGAGTTGGTTTCAAGGTTATTGCGATTTTGAAATCAACTCTTATTTTATAAAGATAGGAATCTTAGTGTTTAGATTCATCATAATTAATCCCACCAAATAAATGTAGCATCAGAGCCCTAGAGATGCGAAAATTAATGGGTACAAAAATTAACGCTGGTAAGATAGTACCAATAAGTAACATATTGAGTGCTGGTTTTTCAACCAATATATTTATCGCTACAAAAAAAGCAATTACTATCGCTACATTAAAGCCATAACTAAAATACATAGCACCTATATAGAATCCTGGTTCAGGGTGAAAGTTTTGTTGGCAATTGGGGCACAAATCATGCATTTTGCTAAACTTTAGAGGCTTAGCCAAGAAAGGATATTTAAACATATTTCCTTCCCTGCATCTAGGGCATTTTTTCATTAATATTGCTGAAAACTTAGATTTGTCTGCTTTTATATTAACGGTATCCATATAGCCAATTTTCAAATTAATAGGTTTCAAATTTACATTATTTCTATCCATTCTTTTATTGTTCTTTCTTTTATTTATGTAAATTCATAAGTACTTTAATTATTGAGTAGAAAAAATATTTTCATTACATTTTTTTCTATCCTTTTGTAATAATAAAACACTACTCGCCTACTAACTATATAATAAAAGGGGAAAAAGTTCAACTTATATCTTACAACTATGGAAGTCTTACAAGCATTTTTTGGTGTAAGTACCCCACTAGAGGCAATCTTCTGGGTAGTTGCAGTTGGTTCATCCTCCTTGTTAGGGATAAAAACAATCTTAGCACTTATCGGTCTTGATCTTGATGTGGACTTAGATTTTGATATTGCGGGTGACGATGTTTCATTATCTGCGGTGCTTACATTTCTTGGTTTAGGAAGTTGGTCAGGTGTTTTACTGAGTAATCAAACTGAACTAGGAGAGGGGAGTGTGCTTATTGCTTCTATATTTTCAGGTATAGTGGGTTTTGTTACAATGGTATTGTTGGTTAAAAGAATGAAAGGTCTAGAAGACTCAGGTAATGTAGAGATCGATAATGCTATTGGAAAAACAGCCGATGTTTACTTGGGAATCCCCGCAGGAAGGGAAGGTGAAGGACAAGTACAAATATTGGTGCAAGGGAGACTTATGATCTATGAGGCGCTCACAGAAGGTAAAAAAATTGAAACAGGTGAAAAAGTGCTTGTCTATGATGTTGAGGGTGGGAAACTACTAGTAGAGAAGTATGATAATAAAGCACTTACTACTTAAAATTTATTTCCGAATAGAAGTAATTTATTTTTCACGCAATAAACTTTAATACTATGGAACTTATATCAGGTTTAGGAGGGATATTAGGGGTATTTATGATTTTGGTTGCAGTTGTGTTTATTAGTAGGTACAAGAGGAGTCCTTCTAATAAAATACTTGTAGTTTATGGAAAAGTAGGTACAGGTAAAAGCGCAAGATGTATTCATGGAGGTGGTGCTTTTATAGTTCCTGTAGTTCAAGATTGGCAGTATCTGAACCTGAGTCCACTACCTATAGAAATTGACCTGAAAGGAGCACTTTCAAAACAGAATATCCGGATTAACACGCCCAGTACTTTTACCGTTGGTATTTCAACCAGAGAGGGTATTATGCTTAATGCAGCAGAGAGGCTGCTCGGGCTTGATGAAGATGAAATACGCAATCAAGCCCTAGATATTATTCTTGGGCAGCTAAGGTTAGTTATCGCTACACTTACCATTGAAGAGATTAATCAAGATAGAGAGCAGTTTCTTTCACTCATTAATAAGCATGTGGCTTCTGAACTCAATAAAGTAGGCTTAGAACTTATTAATGTAAACATTAAAGACATTACTGATGAATCAGGTTACATTGAGGCAATAGGTAAGAAAGCCGCTGCAGAAGCAGTAAACATGGCAAAAATAGAAGTTGCACAACAGGAACGCAGTGGTTCTATTGGAGAGGCCAAAGCAAATAGAGAAAAAGATGTGGAAGTAGCTTCCGAGTTTGCGCAAGCAGAAGAAGGCACTAAAGCGGCTGAAGCAAAGAAAAGGGTAGGTATTGCTAACTTAGAAGCTGAAGCCGTTCAAGGAGAGAACCTCTCCAAAGCCAAAGTAGCAGAATACAATGCTGAACTATCAGAAAAAACTGCTGAAGCTCAACGAAGAAGTGAGGTAGCAGATGCGATAGCATTAAAAGAAATTTTGGAAGCGCAAAAGATTGCTGAAATTTCTAAACTAGAAAAAGAGCAAATTGTGCAAAAAGAAATTGAAAAACGCAAGCTGGAATTAGATGCTGAAGCCAAAGCAGAGCAAACAAGAAGGGTTGCGAAAGGTGACGCTGATGCAATTCTACTAAAATACAAAGCGGAAGCAGAAGGTTTACAAAAACTATTGAATGCCAAGGCCAAGGGTTACGAAGAAATAGTGGCTTCATGCAACGGAGATAGCAAAGCAGCTGCTACTTTGTTATTACTAGAAAAACTAGAAACCCTAGTTGCTAAGCAAACGGAAGCAATCTCCAACCTTAAAATTGATAAAATTACTGTGTGGGATTCTGGTAATGGAGAAAATGGAGGCAGCACCTCTAATTTTATCAGGAACTTTATCAATACCCTACCGCCTATGCATGAACTTGCAAAACAAGCTGGGATTGATTTACCTACCTTCCTCGGTTCTGTAAATGATGAAAAGGACAAAGAGGTTCTACCAGAGCAACTAGAAGAGGTATTGACTAAAAATGGAAAAAAAGAGACAACAGAAGACGTATAGATTGAAAAACCTCCTTTGTGGAGGTTTTTGATTTATTGCAGTATGATACATTATTTTTTAGTTTTTTGTGGATTTTTGATGTACCATACTAGCTAAGGTATCTCAAAAAGATAAACTTATATTTAATCATAGGGTTATCCATTTAAGTAACATTATATTTCATTGATTTATAGGATGCTGGTTGATGGGTTACTAATCTACTAAGCATTTTGTCAAGAATCTTATCCCTGAAGTTCAATCTGTTGAACCTGAAGAAATACTCATCTATG
>JBCDJE010000415.1:0-4573 GCA_038748185.1 Bacteroidota bacterium | reverse complement strand
TCCTTTCTCTCCCCTTAATATTTGCAATAGCAGCCAAGACTAGAACCAAAAAAGTAGTGTTTTTTATCCCTCCTCCGGTTGAGCCGGGTGCTGCTCCAATAAACATGAGAAAAATAACTAGTATTAATGTAGGATTTGCTAATGGGATTCCACTATCCATTCCACCAAAATTCATGGTATGAAATCCTGCTGTTCTCGTGGTAACTGATTGAAAAAATGAAGTAATTAATGCTTCAACAATTGTTCGATCGGTAAGTTGATGTGCCTCTAATACCATAAATCCTATTGTACCTATTAAAATAAGTGCCAGTGATGAATATAAAGCTACTTTAGTACCTATTCTCCATTCTTCTCTAGGTTTTATCCATTTTCCCTTTCTACTTTTTGAAAATATATCTTCAATAGTACTAAAACCTACACTGCCAAAAAAAATCATTATAGCAATAATAAAGTGTAAGGAGTACATCTGCCTAAGATTAATATCAACTTCTCTAGCAAATACATCATTTCCCATACTAATATCATTTGTAAAAAGCCCGTCGGAAAAAAGACTAAATCCGGCATTACAAAATGCTGAAACGGCATGGAAGAAAGAATAAAAAAACTTGAAGCCAATACTACTGAATTTTAGTTCATCATCCCATGAAAAAAATATGGCTATCGTTCCACAAAGCTCTATCAACACTGTCATCAATACAATCTTTTTTAGGAGATCTTTTGCTGAATCGAGTGACTCACTACTTAGAAAATCTTGTATAATCGATTGATGTTTAAGACTCACTCCTTTGGCAAGGAAAGAAGCAAAAAAAGTAGCGAATGAAACAATCCCTATCCCACCAAGCTGGAAAAGAAACAAAATGATTAATTGTCCTTTCATTGTAAAATAGGTACTTATATCAACCACTGCAAGTCCTGTTACACAAGAAGCACTTACTGAAATAAATAGCGCGTCAATAAAAGGCATACTTCCTTTTTGTGTAGTCATTGCCGGAAGCATTAATAATAACGTGCCAATAAAAATAAGTAAGATAAAGCTGTTGATAAAAGTAGTAGCGGGTTTAAGCTCAAGTTCTGAAATTTTAGTACTGAATTTAGTTAATTCCAAAAAAATGAGTATTAGCAGGAATACACTCAGTATATGATGATAAGCTAACATTGGAAACTTCAGGTTAAAACTAAAAATAGTTTCCATTAAAAGATTATATCCTTCAGTTAAATAGTAAATAATACCATTAATTAGAATAAGAAAGTTGAGGCTGCTTTCAAACCATGTACTAGATACAAACTTCTTTTTTTCAATAGCTAATAACCATCTCAAAGCAAAAAAAAGTAGATTAGTTGCAAAAAGGGCATCAAAAAATTTTAAAAGTTGTACCATTTCTTCCTCTGCTGGTAAAAACCCAAAACGATATACAAGAAGCATCATTCCTAATGTTACTTGTATCCCTGATGCAATTCTTATTATTCCTAAAAGCTTTTCCCTATAGTTGTATAGCAGGTTATTTAACTGTTCGCTTAGCTTCTGCATGATACCTTTATCAAAAAATCTTTTGCATTATGCTAACGAAGTCATGTTGAAACTGGTACTTTTATGTTCTGAGTATACATTTTATTTTAAAACTTTCCGACCATTAGAGATGAGAAAAAGATTAATTGTCGTATCACTATGTTTTCATACTTTTTTTATAAAAGCACAAGAGGAAGATATAATTGATGTATCATTAGAATATAATAAAGAAGCTGCTGACTTAAATGATAAAGGCTATAAACTATTACAAGAAAAGAATTATAAAGCTGCCGAAACTTATTTCAAAGAAGCAATAGCAATAGAAAAGACCAATATTACTTATTTTGAAAACTTAGGTCAAGTGTATAAGAAAACGAGAAGTTTTGAAAATATGCTAAAGAATTACCAATTGGCAATAGTATATTTTCCCGAAGAACCGGATTTATATTATTACTGTGGTGATGCTCTACAAGCACTAAAAAGATATAATAAAGCACTAGAAGCGTATGATAAAGCAATTTTGATGAGTGGTGATGATGAGACAGTTGAATACCTGTATTTATATTATTTTAACAGAGGGAATACCTATTTAAAAATGGAGAGATTTCGCTCAGCTTTAAGAGATTTTAATAAAACTATTGCACTTGAGCCATATTACCATGGTGCTTTCAATAATAGAGGCTATACAAAATTTAATTTACAAGATAAGACAGGTGCTTGTTATGACTGGCGTAAAGCTTTGGAGCTTGGTAATAAAACCGTAGGGAAATACATTACAAAATACTGTGAGTAAGCAAGCTGTTAAGTTAAAATTGCTAAAATTCTTGTCTCTGATTTTTGTTATTCAATTTTCTTTTAAAGTTTTAATATCTGTAATTAGTTGTTTCACAGCCGCTTTGTTTAAGCCGTTATAAATGCCTCTGATATATTTATTTCGATCTATCAGAATAAAGTTTTCAGTATGAAGGAAATCGGTTTCTTTTTTCGTGAGGCCTAAATCTTCTTCGGCAAAATAAAAGTTTCTTCCTAAATCATAAATTTGCTTGCGGTCTCCTGTTACTAAGTGCCATTTATCTGCTATTACACCTTTAGTATCTGCATATTCCTTTAGTATAGAAACACTGTCATACTTCGGAGTAACTGAATGTGAGATGATGAGTACTTCGTTATCATTTTTAAATGCTTCTTGTACAATAAACATATTAGCTGTCATTTTAGGGCATATTCCTGGGCAACTGGTAAAAAAGAAATCTGCTATATAAATTTTATTGGCAAAGCTTTTTGCTGTTACAGGCTCTCCTAACTGATTTATAAGATTAAAATCGGGAATTTTATGGAAGCCATTTGGGATTTCAGAAGTATTGTTGAACCAATAAGGAGTGAATGAAGCCTCTTTATAGTAGGGAAGAACGGCTACTTTACTTGTATTTTTGGAAGCATTTTGGCAACCAAAGTTAGCTAAGACTAATGCAAAAAAATATAATCTAATCATTGGCTTGAATGATCTCTTGTTCCAACTCAAAGCATAGGTTTGCGCGTTTTAGACCAAAAACTCTTCCATTTTTAGCCTCATAATTAGCATATAACTTTCCATTTTCTCTCCATGCCTTCTGTAAGCCCTCTTCTTGTCCAAAGTTCAAGTGTAATTCTTTGAATTTTGCTCCACTGCTATACCATTGTTTCTGAATGCCATGAGCGATCCCTTCTGAAAAATTTGATGCTGATCTTAAATTCCCATTAGACCACCAAGTATTAATTTTACCATGTAACTTGTTGGATTTATAATTTGCTTCGTAACTAACTGCTTTATTTTTATACCACTTTTGTATAATACCTTCTTTCTTTCCTTCGAAAAAACCACTTCTTTCTTTCAGATTTCCATTAGGGTAATACATTACAGCATAACCGGTAAAAGGTTTACTTTTGTAATAAAACTTTCCCTCTTCTGGATGTAGTATTAGTGTACTTTTCTCAATTTCGACATGGTCCAAAATCTTACTTGTTGAAGATCTTTTTCTTTCAAGATGTTCATTAGCAAACAGTATGAGCAAAATAAAAATTACTATAATGCTAATTGATCGCATTAGGTGTTCCTTGATAGTTTCCAGGAAATAAAATATAATACTGATTGAGATAAAGCTCGTTTTGGATATGGTAATGATATATATCTTCAGTGCTATGGGCAGTTATACTTGTATGTCCGCCAGAGGTATCTAGATCATTTGGATAGTTGCCTGTTGAGGTGCATTTTCTTCCATAGAGTAAAAAACCATCAGCAATAATACCAATCAATTTATCGTCATCTTGAGACCAAGCTGTAGGCTCGAGGTGATAATGATAACTTTGTGGCCCTGTATGAGCTCCTGAATAATCTAAAGAAGGAGCTGCATTATCTAAAGGGACATTAGGGCCTTCTTGGTCATTATAAATTACAGCACCGCTAACTGCAATTCCTATTGCTCCTAACCCAGTAGCAGTAGAGCTTGATGCTTTTGATGGGTTTGCAGGAACGCGCAAAGTGTAAGAACCGTTGAAATCATCGATAAATCCCGGTGCCATATCTTTGTATGTAGTAACTGTTGGGGCTATAAATAGCGGATGTGTTTCAGTAGGAGTTGAACTACCGGGTCGAGTAGTATGATTAGGTGATGACCAATATGGAGAATTGTGATTGGGTAATCCGTTTGCTTCAATAATAACCTCGTTACCGTCTAAAATAATCGTAGTATTATCAGTATCAAATTCTTCAAAAGCTTTTGAAAGAGTATTATTTCTATTAGAATCAGTTGCTGGATCATTATCATCACTATCGCATGCAATATAGAAAAAGCTGCTAATAAGGATAAAGAAAATTTTTTTGCTAATCATAATTTTATTCTTTTCCTTTTTAGACGTAAGTATTCTAAAAATCTTTCAAGGGCGGTGGATTTTTTTTTCTGCCAAATAATAAGACCTGCGTCACATCCTGTATCAAATCTGGAAAAAATTGAAGCTGCTCTTTATTACAGAGATTTTTAATATCTAAAAAATGTTGATAGGTAACCCGGATTTTTGCTGCTTCTAAAG
>JBCDJE010000414.1:0-4586 GCA_038748185.1 Bacteroidota bacterium | reverse complement strand
GATAATTCACCTTGCTTAAAGTAAAGTTATGTTCATCAATGAACAAAATGACCGTTTTCGAACAGTGTATTTTAGCTAAATCTTATTGCCTTTATTGGTTCAAACCTTGCAATAATATAAGTCGGTATCATCAATATAAGGGCAACTAAAAATACAAAGCCTAAATTAATTAAAAGGATTACTTGCCAGTTAAACATTACTGGCACGGCATCCATATAATAATTTGCCGGATCTAACGGAACAATCTTTAGTTCTCTTTGCAAATAACCCAATCCTATTGCTAAAATGTTTCCTATAATTAGTCCTTTTAAAATTAACCGAGATCCATTATAAATAAAAACCTTTCGAATTTGAGTATTTGTAGACCCTAAAGCTTTCAAAGTACCAATCATATTAGTACGCTCTGTAATCATTATCAACGTAACAGATATTACGTTAAAACCTGCAACAAACATAATTACGATAAGCACTACAAATACATTCCTGTTCAACATAATGAACCAGTCGAAAAATTGTAAGTACAAATCAGTCACTTTACTTATACCTAATTCAGGATCCATCTCATCCCAAACGTTATCGAATGTTTGATCAATTTTATTAAAATCATCAATAAATATTTCAAACCCTCCAACTTGGGTGCTATCCCAATTATTTAAGCGCTGAATTAACCTTATATCTCCAAGAATCACCAAATCGTCAAAATCTTCTATACCGGTTTCATAAATACCTTTAACTGTCATTTTGCGTAACCTGGGAGGCTCCTGTACAAAATAAACTACTAATTTATCTTCTAAAGAGAGTTGCAGCCTCTGAGAGATTTTTTTACTTATAACAATATCTGTTGAATATTTTTTTTTCTCAAGATCAATAAAGCTTCCTTCAATAAGGTTTTCCATAAACCTTAGCGAATCAAAATCTACTCCTATTCCTTTCATTACAGCTCCAGATACCTCTGTTTCTGTTTTAAGGATACAAGCTTTCCTGCTATACACTTGGATTTTTTTTACCCCTTCAATATTCAAAGCATTTTTGTATAGAAATAGCTTGGTACTTACAGGTATTTCCTCATAAGAGTTACTATCTACCCACTTCTTTGCTTGAATGTGTGCAGCTAAACTGAAAATTTTTTCTTGAATATTATCTTTAAAACCTGCAAATATGGCAAACGCCAATATCATAACAGCGATGCCTATTGCAATACTACCAATAGCAATTTTTGCAATTAGCGAAGAGAAATTATTGCCTTTAATTTGTCTTAATCTTCCGGCTATGAAATAGGAAAAATCTTGCTTCAAATTTTAATATGATTTATATAATGCTAAAAGTACAAAATTATCGATTACACATTCAATTAAAATCTCTGTAAAGGCATTTTATGTATTCTTTACTTCCAAAACAGGAAATGTAGTCTTATGGTTGAATTGGTATCTTAGCTAAAAAGTAAAGATATTATGGCTTTATTAGAGTTTAATGAGAATGGAATTTATTGTGCGAAAGGAGATTTCTATATAGACCCTTGGAAACCTGTAAAAAGAGCATTAATAACGCATGCACATGCCGACCACGCGCGCTGGGGATCAAAATACTATTTAGCCCATTGCGATAGTGTACCCATTTTAAAATTGAGATTAGGACAAGATATCAAGATAGAAAGCATTACATATGGTATTACTAAAAAAATTAACGGGGTTGAGGTAAGCTTTCATCCAGCAGGTCATATACTTGGTTCGGCTCAAATAAGAATTGCCAACCATAAGGAAATTTGGGTAGTATCAGGAGATTATAAACTTGAAAATGATGGAATTTGCACCCCTTTTGAGCCAGTTATCTGCTCACATTTTATTACCGAATCTACTTTTGGGTTACCTGTTTTTCAGTGGCAAGCACAAGAAAAAATATTTAATGATATAAACCAATGGTGGCTCAATAACCAACAGGCTGGTAAAACGTCGGTGCTATTCGCTTATGCTCTCGGCAAAGCCCAACGACTTATAAATGGTTTAGATAAAAGTATTGGCGAAGTTTTTTTACATGGTGCTGTTTGGAACATTATTGAAGCCACAAAAGACCAGTATAATTTTAAAGTACAAGTAAATCCATTGACAAGAGAGACTCCCAAAACAAGGTTTACCCAACAATTAATTGTTGCACCGCCTTCTACTATGGGTAGTCCCTGGATGCGAAAGTTTCAACCTTATGTAACAGGTATTGCTTCTGGTTGGATGGCTATAAGAGGAATGAAAAGAAGGAGGGCAGTTGATACAGGCTTCGTGATGTCAGATCATGCTGACTGGAAAGGCTTACTAAATGCTGTGCAAGCCACTAGTGCTCAAAATATTTATGTTACCCATGGTTATTCTGATATTTTTAGCAGGTATTTACAAGAAAAAGGATATGATGCTAAAGTTGTAGCAACTCTGTTTGAAGGCGAAGTTATTGACCAAGAAGAAACTGTGAAGTCGTAAACCAAGTTTAAAGCTACCAATCATGTTACTTAACTTTTAGTGCAACTAAAGTAGTTGGGTGAAATTTAATA
The DNA here is from genome assembly GCA_038748185.1 of Bacteroidota bacterium. Classification (GTDB taxonomy): domain Bacteria; phylum Bacteroidota; class Bacteroidia; order Cytophagales; family Flammeovirgaceae; genus Chondrinema. The sequence continues at coordinate 2,050 of JBCDJE010000414.1, read as the reverse complement.
CTTTTGTATTACCAACTTTAATTAGCTATTAGTTACTTCCAACCGGAATTAAAATGAAGATAAAAGGAGCTTTTACTATTCTAATCATTTTACTGGTTAAAACAGTCGGTTATAATGCTGATTTTGAAATTCTCAAAAACTTTCAGCAACCCGTTAAAGAAATTACCTTACTTAGTGCTGTTGATAATAAGCCAATAAAAGGCGTAGTGGTAAGGGGAAAATCAAATCCAACATTAGTAGGTATTTCTGATGCACAAGGCAAAGTAAATATTTCCCAATTTGAAGAAGATGAAACATTAGTAATTAATCACTTAGGCTATGCCGTTACTACTATTTTAATAGAACAAATACTTTCGCAAGGTGGCACTGTTTTTTTAGAAGAAAGTATTTTGAGCCTTGAAGAAGTCGTACTTTCTGCTAATAAATGGGAACAAGAAAAAAAGCATATTCCCAATCAAATTACAGCAATTCGAGCTAAAGATATTGCATTTAAAAACCCACAAACCACAGCAGATTTACTACAACAAACAGGACAAGTATTTATACAAAAAAGTCAGCAAGGTGGTGGCAGTCCTATGATAAGAGGCTTTTCTGCAAACTCTATACTTATAGTAATCGATGGTGTAAGAATGAATAATGCTATATACAGAAGTGGAAATTTACAAAATGTTATCTCACTTGATGCTAACATATTAGGTGGTGCAGAAGTAGTGTTCGGTCCCGGCTCTGTAATGTATGGCAGTGATGCTTTAGGAGGCGTTATGGATTTTCATACTCGTAATCCTGAATACAATAATGAAGAAAAGTTGTTACTAGAAGGCAGTTTTATGGGAAGATATGCTTCAGCAAACAATGAACTTACAGGTCATTTAGATTTAAATGTAGCAGGAAAAAAATGGGCACTACTCACAAGTTTTACCCATAGCGATTTTAGCGATTTAAGAAGTGGAGCAAATCGACCTGCAACCTATCCTGAATTTGGTAAAAGATTGACGTATATTAGTAGAATAGAGGGAGAAGATGAAGTAATTGAGAACAACGATCCAAATATCCAAAAATTTTCAGGTTACAGTCAACTAAATTTGCTAAATAAACTAAGTTTTAAAGCAAATGATCACTTAGCTTTTACCTATAGTTTGCACCATTCTGCCACTTCTAATGTACCAAGGTATGATAGATTAATTGAAAGAAGAGATGGTAACTTGAGAAATGCTGAGTGGTATTATGCCCCACAATCGTGGCAGTTGCACGCACTAAAAACCGATATTAATTATAAAACGCACCTCTTTGATAGAGTAAAAAACACCTTTGCATTTCAGAATGTACAAGAAGGAAGGAATGATAGACGATTTGCAAGTTCGACACTGAGAAGAAGGATAGAAAAGGTAAATGTTTACTCTTGGAACCTTGATGCTGAAAAAACTTTTGCCAATAAAAAATTTGAATTATTCTATGGTACAGAAGTAGTACATAATACAGTTGATTCAGAAGCTAATACTATCAACATTGATACTGAAGAAATAGGAAATACATCTACAAGGTATCCTGATGGTAGTAGTACAGTAACCAGTGTCGCGTTATACAGTAGTGCAAAATACCTACTCAGTGAAAAAATAACGATCACCTCTGGGTTACGTTACAGCTACGTATCACTGGATGCTAATTTTGTAGATAAGTCTTTTTTTCCGTTTCCTTATGATGAAGTAAGTCTAACAACAGGAGCGCTTAACGGCAACTTGGGTTTCACATTCAGACCAAACAATAAGACCCAAATAAATTTTAACCTTTCAAATGGTTTCAGAGCTCCCAATATAGATGATGTAGGTAAACTATTTGACTCTGAACCTGGAAACGTAGTTGTACCAAACCCAGATCTAAAACCCGAAAACAGCTATAACATAGAAGGAGGAATAAGTCGTCTTTTATTTTCAGATCGACTGAAAGTTGATTTCACTATCTTTTATAGTCGATTAACTGATGCTATGGTAAGGCGACCATTTCTTTTTAATCAACAAGATTCTATTTTGTACGATGGTACATTGAGCCAAGT
>JBCDJE010000413.1:0-4593 GCA_038748185.1 Bacteroidota bacterium | reverse complement strand
CGTTTTTTTCCAGTAAATCATGGTGATGAGTGTGGTGTGACTTATGCCAACTCCATAAAAACCCATGCATAATGTATTTATGTGTAAACCATGCAGCAGCTTCCATTAAAAAAAAGGTGAGAATTGAAATAATAATATATATACCAAGCATCAACTTAATTTTTTGCTAAATAATTTTTGCTAATAACCTAGTTGTTAAGTGGAATGTTAGGGGATTCGTATTATTTAAATTAAATGTATTTCCCAAAATATAGGTTGAATAATCTTATTGATAAACCAATCAAAATATTGAATTGTACTAATTTCAAATTACTTTCAAAAACTCACATGCTTTCCGAGCAGCATCTTGTTCGGCTTTCTTTTTACTTAAACCAAATCCTTCTGAAATATCCTCTTCATCTATTTTGAGTTTCACTTTAAATTGTTTCTTATGCTTTGCTCCTACTTCTTCAATTACATTAAAAGTAATTTGTCTATTGTATTTTTGGCACCATTCAATTATAGTACTCTTAAAATTATTAGTTGTTTCTATTAATTGATTTAGATCATAGTGAGGCATAATGAGTTTCCTTATAATAAAACGCTTACAAAAACGAAAACCCATATCAAGATAAACTGCCCCAATAAAAGCTTCCATAGCATCACCAAATAATGATTTATGAGTAATGCTACTTTTTTTCTTACCATCAAATTCTACTAATTGACTTAAACCGATTTTATTAGCTAATCTATTGAGAGATTCTCGATTAACTATACGAGAGCGTATTTCTGTTAGAAACCCTTCTTCTCTGTAAGGGTATTTTTTAAACAAATATTCTGCAACTACTGCACCCAGTATTGCATCACCAAGGTATTCCAGTCTTTCGTTAGATTCTTTTACACCTTTTTCATTTAGTTTAGCAACAGAAGTATGTTTCATTGCTAACTTGTATAACTCAATATTAAAAGGGGCAGTACCTACAATATTTCGGACTGCCCTCATCATTTTATTATCTTCCTCAGAATACTTACCGATCCAACGTTTGATATATTTAAAAAAACTCACTAGACCTCATATTTGCGCAGTAAGATTGAACAATTATGACCACCAAAGCCAAAGGTATTACTTAGCACCGTTTTTACATTTCTTTCTTGTGCTTCATTAAAAGTGAAGTTCAATTTAGGGCTGAATGCAGGGTCATCATTAATATGATTAATGGTTGGAGGAATTAATTGTTTTTCTATGGCAAAAACTGAGGCAATTGCTTCTATAGCTCCAGCAGCACCTAATAAGTGACCTGTCATCGACTTTGTAGAACTAATATTTAATTTATACGCATGTTCTCCAAAAATTTGTTCGATCGCTTTCACTTCACTTACATCACCTAAAGGCGTAGAAGTGCCATGTACGTTTATATAATCTACTTCTTCAGGTGAAATGCCTGCATCTTCAATTGCATTAAGCATTACTTTTCTAGCTCCTATACCATCAGGATGAGGAGCCGTTATATGATGAGCATCGGCTGACATTCCCCCTCCAATCACTTCAGCATAAATTTTAGCCCCCCTAGCTTTTGCGTGCTCTAGTTCTTCTAAAATGATTGCACCTGCTCCTTCTCCTAACACAAAACCATCTCTTTGTGCATCAAAAGGTCGTGATGCAGTTTCAGGACTATCATTTCGCTCAGATAGTGCTTTTAATGCATTAAAGCCTCCTATCCCCGACTCAACCACAGCAGCTTCTGAACCTCCTGAAATAATAATATTAGCTTTACTGAGTCTAATGTAATTAAAGGCATCTACCAGGGCATTAGTAGAAGATGCACAAGCAGATACAGTAACAAAGTTTAGCCCTCTAAAACCAAATTTTATAGAAATGTGACCTGCACTTAAGTCGGCAATCATTTTAGGGATAAAGAAGGGATTGAATCTAGGCGTTCCGTTTCCATTCGCAAAGCCCGTAACTTCATCGTGAAAGGTTTTTAAACCGCCAATGCCTGAACCCCAGATAACTCCTGCTTTATCTAAATCAATGCGTTCAAGGTCTAAGCCTGAGTTTTTAATGGCCTCTTCTGCTACAACTATTGCATATTGAGTAAAAGGATCCATCTTTCTTGCATCCTTTCTATGAATGTGTTCCTCAACATTAAAACCCTTTACTTCACATGCAAACTTTGTCCTAAAATGTTCAGTATCAAATTTTGTGATAAGTGCGGCTCCACTAACCCCATTTGCTAGGCCTTTCCAGTACTCTTCTAGTGTATTACCGATTGGTGTGAGGGCTCCAAGTCCAGTTATGACTACTCTTTTCAGTTCCATAATTGAATTATGATTTTCAGCGGTCAAACTCCAAATAAAATAACTTTATTCAAAATATTAAGAGTAAATTATTTTATTATAGTAGTAAATTTACCTGCCTTTACTAAAAAAATCAGACCTGCAAGGCAATATAATTAGGTATAAAAATATTCCTGCAGGTCTAAAATGCCTTAAAAAAAGTTGAATTAGTTTGCGTTTTCTTCCAAATAGCTAATTGCTTGCCCAACTGAAGTAATGCTTTCAGCTTGGTCGTCAGGTATTGAGATATTGAACTCTTTTTCAAATTCCATGATTAACTCTACTGTATCTAAAGAATCAGCACCAAGGTCGTTAGTAAAACTAGCCTCAGGAGTAACTTCAGAGTCTTCAACGCCAAGTTTTTCTATTATAATTTTCTTTACTTTTTCTGCAATTTCTGACATGATCCTCAAAATTTATTTTAGTAATAAGTTGCAAATAAATACATTTAATGATTGAATCACAAAATTTGAAATGGAAATTTCCTATTGAAATGATGCTATAAAATCTTGTAATTTTTAAACTTTTTTTTAGATAAATGGCGCGTTTAAACGTTCCTTACGATTTTTCTTTTGAGCTCATAACTATTTTAAGTAGTAAGAAGCCACATAAACTTGCATGGGAAATTAACAAGATTTTCGGAGTAAATCTATGTAGGGTCGACGATTTTTTTTTAAGCTTAAATACAAATGTAAAATCAGGTTTTATTAATTTTATGTTTAAAACAGAATATATAACGATAAGGCTTATAAAAAATAAGGCAAAGCCAAATAGGAATCCCAAAATCAATTATTTATTACCAGAACTCAGTCAGTACGATTTCTTTTTATTGGTAGAGGATTTTACTGATCAAATTAGTTCAGAATATTTGATTGAATCGCTGCGAAAGATACAAGGAGTTGAACACTTATTACAGATAAATCCTACAGAATTAAAAAACAAAGAAAATCTATTATTTTGATACAAGCTTTCTAAAGTCTGTAAAGACTAACATAACTAAGCTTTGCTAAATAAGTCCTTCTACTTTTAATTCATCGACTTCTGAATTTCGAGTTTGATCGTTCGTAGGAAATAGATGCTTTTTTAGGTCAATTAAAAAAGATTTCAAAGGTGTGTAAGGTACACCAAGTTTATGATTAGCAGCACTTATTTTTTGGATGGTTAATGCGTGTTGCAACAAATCTCGATAAGCATGCCATAATTTCATTTTAGGATCATATATATGTGCTGGTTCGGAGCTTACTCCATTCAATTCCATTATTCTTATATTTTTACCTTCATATAAATCTTCAAGGCTTTTTACCTTCAAATCAAATCGACCATAGTAGTATCCTTCAATCTCACGAGAAATTTGATCAAATACCTTCTTTAGCTTATCATTTATTAGATGATTCCCATTTAGAAATTTAGTGCCACGACAATGATTTCCTATCGGCTCTAGCATTATACTTTGATCCTTTACAACAATATCATCCATGTCATTAATGTACTTTTCTTTTAGATAAGCATGCCTACCCTTAGCTCTTGATTTTGCCTGAATTAGTTCTGCTAATGTAGACTTACCATCTCCTTTAATTTCAAGAAACTCTTTCAGAACTACTGAACTAATGTGTCCTGTTGAATGGTGAGGGTAGCGGTAATATAATACACCTATCTCTAAAGGATATTCAATAAACTCTTGAATGATTATATCTTCTTTGTGCAATTGTAAATAGGCTTTTAAAGCAGAATCACTCTCTATTTTTTCTACTCCTTTTCCACGCTCACCAATATTTGGTTTTGCAATTACAGGAAAGTTGATAGCCTTTAAATTAAGTTCATAGATTACATCCATAAATGACGCATCTCGTTGAACAAATACAGTCTTTGGCAAAAATTTAGCACTTATCTTTTCAAGTACTTTTATCTTAGATTCACCCATTACACCCCCATATTTCATCCCAGGGTTTGTAGCTGAAAAATACATGAGTGATCGTGACTTAAACGCTAAGTAAAAACCATAGAAATATAGAGGAATATAGAACACACCATACGGCCAATATTCAAACTCCTTTATATGCTTTATTTTTTGAAGTAGCCTATTTAATCTATAATACATGCAAGTGTATAATCTACTACTAGTATAGTAATTCTTGTTTGAGATTAAAACTACTTACTTACAATATTGAATTTTATATCTCAATGAAGAACATATTTTTTTGCCAAATATAATACTACTTAATTTAATTCAGCGATTACCACCAAATCTGTAATCATTTGAATTAAATAATTATTGGT
>JBCDJE010000412.1:0-4595 GCA_038748185.1 Bacteroidota bacterium | reverse complement strand
ACCGATTTCCTCCTCAGATCATCGCGCACGCGGTGTGGCTGTACGTTCGCTTCAATCTGAGCCTGCGGGAAGTTGAAGGAGCAATTGACCGTACTTTCAATATTATTCGTACTAGAATTGATAAATTCGGTGTTTCTCAGCCTCAGATTCAAAGAGTACAAGGAACCGGTAGAATTCAAATTGAATTACCCGGGGTAGATAATCCACAAAGAATCAGAAAATTATTACAAGGAGTAGCGAAGTTGGAATTTTTAGAAGTGTGGCAGCCACAAGAATACAATCAATACTTAGTAACAATAAATGATTACTTGGTAAAAAAGAAAAAAGCAGAAGAAGCTGATTTAAGTGGCGATTCAGCCGTAGTAGATAATACTACAGGTTCAGATCCTTTATTTGATCAAACATCGCCGACAGTAGATGATACTGATCCTCTTTTTGACGGAGGTGATGATATAGCAGCAAATGATTCTGCTGCATTGGCCGATTCTCTGCAACAGGCTATTGCAGAACAAGAGGCACAAGTTTCAGAACTTTTCAGATTAAATGTACAAGGTTTCAATAGCTTAGCTTACCGTGTGTTGGATACAGGTAAAATCAATGATATTATTACAGATAAAGAAGTTATTTCATTGATTCCTCCCAATATGCAATTTACATGGTCGGTGAAAGCACAGGAAGATAATGATGGTAATCCTACTGATATAATCCAACTATTCATTCTCAAGAAAAACAGAGGTGGTAAGGCTACACTTACAGGAGAAGTAGTGGTAGATGCTCAACAAAGCTTCGATCAAAATAGTAATCCTGATGTTTCGATGAATATGAATGTAGAAGGTGCTAAGAAATGGAAAAAAATGACTGGGGAGAATGTTGGAAATCAAATAGCTATTACGCTTGATAATTATGTGTATTCTGCTCCAGTAGTTAATGGAGAAATTCCTAACGGAAGTTCTTCAATTACAGGTAATTTTTCTATTGAAGAAGCACAAGATTTAGCCAATGTATTAAAAGCTGGAAAGCTGCCTGCTTCTCCTAGAATAGTAGAAGAAGTAGTAGTTGGACCTTCATTAGGAATAGAAGCTCAGAAAGAAGGGATCAATTCAGTATTATTTGGTTTACTACTGGTAGTCATTTTTATGGTTGCTTACTACGCTAAAGGTGGTTTGGTAGCCAATTTAGCATTAGTGCTAAATATCTTTTTCATATTTGGTGTACTTGCTCAACTTAATGCAGCATTAACTCTACCAGGAATAGCAGGAATTGTGCTTACTATTGGTATGTCTATAGATGCGAACGTACTTATTTTTGAACGGATACGGGAAGAAATGAGAATTGAAGGGAATAACCTGCTTAATGCTATTAATCAAGGTTATGATAGAGCATTCTGGACTATTTTTGACTCCAATGTTACTACTTTTCTTACAGGTATTTTCTTGTATTCATTCGGAACAGGGCCAGTGAAAGGTTTTGCTATTACCTTAATGATTGGTATTGCCTGTTCTTTCTTTTCAGCAGTATATGTAACGCGTGTAATTGTTTCATATATGACTAAGAAAGGCAATCAGAGTAAAATTTCTTTTGTTACACCTTTCTCAAAGAACCTGTTAAGTAGTCTTAATATTGACTTTTTAAGTAAAAGAAAGACAGCTTACTTTTTCTCAGGTACACTAATAGCAGTCGGGTTAGCAGTAATGAGTTTCAACGGCTTAAACTTAGGTGTCGATTTTGAAGGTGGACGCTCATACATTGTTGAATTCCGCAAAGACGTAATTCCTTCTGATTTAGAAGTATCACTTCAGAAAAATCTGGAAAACTCTGGTGTAGAAGTAAAATGGTATGGTAGCTCAGAAAAACTAAAAGTAACCACTAATTACTTGGTAAAAGACGAATCAGCCGAAGCGGATAGCCTTGTTTTAGAAGCAGTAAAATCGAATATTGCTTCATTTACAGGCACTTCTTATACTGATAACGATGCGGCACTTTCACCCACTACATTCACCATACCAAGTACTTCTAAAGTAGGAGCCACTATTGCCGATGATATAAGGAACTCATCTTTTACAGCTGGCCTATTTTCTTTGTTGGCTATATTCTTTTATATCTGGGTAAGATTTAGGAACTGGCGCTTTGGCTTGGGTGCGATTGTAGCACTTTTTCACGATTCGCTCATGGTATTAGGCATATTTGCAATAGCCAATTTCTTAGGCTTTGGTTTTGAAGTAGATCAAGTATTTGTAGCGGCTATACTAACGGTTATTGGTTATTCAATCAACGATACAGTGGTAGTTTTTGACCGAGTACGTGAATATATGGGCTTAAGAAAAAGCCAACCTTTTATCGATACATTAAACCAATCGGTAAATAGTACGCTTAACAGAACACTCATTACTTCGGTAACTACATTATTAGTAGTATTGATCTTATTTATTTTTGGTGGTGAAGTATTAAGAGGGTTCTCTTTTGCTTTATTAATTGGTATTATGTTCGGTACTTATTCTTCTATATTTGTTGCAACGCCAATTGTGTACGATACAAGACAAATTGAAGAACAGCAAAAAAGTAAAAAGGGGAAAGTAAAAACCGCGAGTGCATAGCTTAAGAATATATATTAAGTTTTTAAAGGCCTACTTTTAGTAGGTCTTTTTTATTGAAATTAATCTATACAAGGTTGATGTATAAAATAGGGAGTTTGTTCTTTTTCTAAATTAAATATTATAGCAGTAAGAATGCTCATGCCTCTTTTTTTGTATACGCATCCGGTATCAATTCTATAATTACCATTGCTTTCTATTTGCGTATATTCGGTTGGTTGATGGCCAATTACCTGTATGCAATTCGGTATTTTAGCAAGATCGCCTTTATTGAATAAAAAAGAACCGGGTACTCTCAAATCAATACTTAAAGCTAGTGATAAATCATAATTATTTTGCTTGAAAATCCTATTGCTTATACCCCCGTGAGTAGCTATAATTTTTGTATTGTAGGCTGTATCAACTATTAAATAGGGCGTTGCCCAATCAAAAAAATAAGACATTTCTGCCAGCACTTCTTGTACTTGTTTTTCAGACCTAATACCTAACGCTTTCTTTATGGAGTTGATGGTTTCCATACCACCTGTAGTCAACCATAAATTTTTTGCCCACTTGTGGTTTCTATATTTGCACAAAAATTCATGGTTTCCGAGAATAAGGTCGATCTTATTTTTTTTTACATAAGAGAAAGTATCATAAGATTTTTTCCCCTTATTAATAATGTCACCCATTAGTACAATCCTATTATCTAAAGGGGGAATTTTTTCTAATAGCGCTTTTAAGGAGAGAAAACAACCGTGAACATCTCCAATAAAAGTAATATACTTTTGTGTCACGAGACTTCTGTGAATATTAGAATTTATATAATGAAGGTATGTAGAATAAGGTTAAGAAAACAAAGGTGGTTTAGGGTAAAAAGACAGCACCATTGCGCCATTTTTCAACAGCTTGGAAATACACTTTTTTATATTGGGGTGATCTAAACAATTCATAATGTAAACCACTAAAAAGATTAGGTCTTTTTACAAACTCAAATGTAACTCTTTTTCTTTTTTTACCTAAAAAATAAACCCATTGTTGCCCATTTTCAACAGCAATTACTTCTTCGGGTCTGCCAAATACAATATAAATCATACCGCGATCAGTTTTCCAGCCTTGCTTGTAATTAGTGAAGTTTTTATTGGCATAGGTTACCCTTTGGTAATATTCTTTAATCATTCTTTTGGCGACTTCAACATTTCCCCCTGAATTTATCCAAAAATTATCAAGCGCAGCTTTTTTATCAGGAGCACTGAGAAAAGAATTTATTTCTTTATTTGTTGAGATATAGATCATAGAGTGAGCTAAATTTTCAACATTTTTGAACTTGGGAAAGTCTTCACTTACTACCCTAAAGCCCATTCCTTTTGTAGAACTGGTGTCTTCTTGAGCAAAATACAGTGCTTCACTATTTAGCACAATTGCTTGGTTTGTATTGACTGTAATAACAGAATCTACACTTAAACCTCGCCCGCCACCACTCATATTATTACCCATAGGTGGTGCAGCAGGTAAAAAATTATGTTTAAACTGAATCAGATGGACAGGCTTATTAGTAACATCTTTTAAAATAAAGCTTTCACTACTAACTAAAAAGTTTCTATTAAGTGGTTTACTGTAGTTTTTAAATCCAAAAGACACATGTTGGTTGCCTTTTTTTAATGCAATTTTCTTATAAAGGCTTTTTTCGGTAACCATGTCTTTTATTAAAAACCTTAGTTGTGCAGTTTTATAAGTTACCTGCTCAATAATAAAGTTGAAATAAAAAGTACTATTTATTTTTTCAACTGAAATAGTATTTAAATCTAAGTTTTTGCTTTCAATTACATTGCCTTCATGTATAATTTCATAGCTTGCTATGATACCTGTTGGCTTGTTTTCCTCTGCTAAGCGTGCTACTTCAAATGCAACTTCTACATTTTGTAATGTACCTAAATTTACTACCTCTACCTCACAGTATATTTCATTTTTCTGTGCATGAAGTAAATGAGAAAAAACAATAAGTAAAGAGGCTATTGAGATTTT